>CALBRY010000565.1 GCA_937927665.1 uncultured Chloroflexota bacterium | reverse complement strand
TGAGCATCTGCATACGGTTTTGCGGTGCGGTTGTGCGTAACTGGAGCGAAATCATGCGCCCCAATCCTTCCGCGTCCGCCTGAAGATCGCTGCCCGCTTTCCCCGGTGCGGTGATGAACACTTCAAACGGGTAGCCGTGTTCATCGCTGTTCATCGTGACGTATGCCGTGCCATAAGGCGTCTTGCGGATCACCGTCACGCCTTGCAGTTTATCGGGGCGCGGATACACATAATGCGGCGTTGCCACCTGTGTCACGGCGAGTTTGGTATCTTCCGCCGGAACTTCGGTTTTCTTCGGTTCGTCGTTCTTCAGGATCAAAACCTGCTCGTCGCGGCTGCCATCGCGGTACACCGTGCCGCCCTTGCAGCCGAGTTCATACATATACTCGTAAAGCTGGCGCGTCTGCTCAACCGTGTAGTCGTTCGGCAAATTCGCCGTTTTCGAAATTGAACTGTCTACCCACCGCTGAATCGCACCCTGTACGCGCACATGCTCCTCAGGGGTCAAATCCATCGCCGTGACGAAGTAATCCGGGAGTTCAGTCACGTCGGGGTTCGCTTCGCGCCATTCCTTGACGATCTCCACCTGTTCCTCGTGCAGTCCGAGGCGGCTCTTGCGGTAATACACCCACGAGAAGAACGGCTCGATTCCGGTCGAAGTATTCACCATGGTTCCGGTGGTGTTGTGCGACACAAAGCCGTTGGCAATATAGGTGTGATTATCCGGCACGGACAAATCATAGGTGTGGCATTCCCCGTCCGTGATCTGGTCGATTTCGTCCAGATACACATCCATCGCCACCAACTGCGCCAGTCGGCTGTCCGATAAAACCGGATGCGCCGCCGTCAATTCTTTGACCGCCTGCTGAGTCAGCGCACCGTTGCTCACCAAGCCGATGATCCGCTGGCGTACCGGATTCCGCAGTCCGCTCGACTGCTGATAAAATTCGGTGCAGAGCGCGTTGACGCCGATACTGTCCCCGCGATCCGACATCGCGCCGAGGTTCGCCGCTTTTTCCTGCTTGCGCGCACTGATGAAACCCACTTCGCGCACAAATTTCGCCGTCTCGCGTCGGTTGAGCATCCGCAGTTCGTACAGCGGGCGATCGCCATAACGCCCTTCTTGTTTCGGCATCGTGCGAACCGTCGCCACAATGCCTAAGCCAAGCAGTGCAATTTGTGTTTGTGCGATCAACTGCTTCGACGTGCTGACCAGCGTCACCGTGCCGCGTGAAATACTCCCGTCCGCCTCGAACAGCCCGCGTAAGAATGCCGCGACTGCCGCGCGTCCCGCCGCCAGCACTTTCGATGGGATAAACGCACCTGCCGCGCCTTCACCGTGATTACCTACTGGCTTCGCAAAGCCGTTCGCTTCAAAGAACGGGCGGATGTAATACCCGGTCAGGTTAACCACCGAGCATCCGGCACGCGTTTCAACCGAGGTTTCGCGGTGTTCGCCCCAGATCGATTTCAGCAGCGCTTGGACATGCTCCAGCAAATCAGGATCGCGCTCCGAAACGACGATATGAATACCGCCCCGGTCTTTGGTGTAGCCGTCGCCCATATATAAGCCGAGCATTTCGGCGAAGGCAGGCGTGATCGTTGTGGGGAGTTGGCTGCGCGAATTCGACGCTTGTTTGACCGGAGTCAAATCAATCGTTTGACCATCGCCAAGCGTATTCTTCTTCAGCACAACCCGATCGCCCACGAAAAGCTGATCCATCCGCCGCCAGATGTAATTGCCGTCGCCGTCAATCACGCGGATTTGATGATTGTGTGTCGCGGTGATGCTGAACCCGCGCCGCGTCGTCACCTGCTTAACAGGCTGATACCCGTTCACGTAAAAGTGCGAAGTCTGCCGCAGTCCTACGTCTGTATGAACAGCCCGCGATAAAATCTGCCACTGTTCACCATTCGGATCGCCCATCTCGACAATCGGCTGCATGCCGCTGGACGTGCTGATCACCGTTTCAGGTGCAACACATCCCGTCGGGGCTTGCGTGAGCAGCGTCACATTGCGAATACCGTTCTGGCGGATTCGTTCCCGTACATCTTCCGGCATACTGAGCATGAATCCGCTCTGCAAGAACTGCTCCGCGTCAAACATCGGGAAAGCGCCTTTTTCGCGCCCCAATTCCGCCGATGTTTCATACGCGGCGCGGGCGATGAACCCGTACAGGCGATCAATAAATGCCACCGCCTCGTCGCTGCCATAACGTATCCGCAGCCGGATCATCAACTCCGCCAAGCCCATGTTATTCAGCCCGACGCGGCGTTCACCCAACTGCTGCTTTTCGTTTTCCTCGAAGAAATACGGCGTCGAGTCGATCACGTTATCGAGGAATCGCGTAGCGTAGCGCACCGCGCGGTCAAGATCATCCCACAGAACATCGTGGCGTTCTTCGTCGTAGAACCGCGCCAAATTGATCGCGCCGAGGTTGCAAACGCCAAACGCCGGTAATCCCTGTTCGCCACATGGATTAGTTGCGATAATAGGCGAGAAGTAATAGCTGTTCGACATCCGGTTGTAGCGTTCGCGGAAGAAGATTCCCGGTTCAGCACTCGCCCACGCGCTTTCGATCAGCGCATCCCAAATCTCACGCG
>CALBRY010000564.1 GCA_937927665.1 uncultured Chloroflexota bacterium | reverse complement strand
TAATTCCTCAGCGGCTTATTCGTCTGAAGCATGTGCGCCATGCGTTCGAGCGTCTTGGGCGTTTGCACCAATTCCAGGAACACCTGACGTTCAAGGTTCAGGAAAACCTGCTCATCCAACCAACCCGGTTCCGTAACCGCGCCGCCCGTCAGGACGAATCCCAAACGGCGGGCGATCAGCGCGTCGTGTTCGCTCGCTTGACGAGCCTCAAGGAACCCTTCGATAGCGATCAACAGCGCCGCGTACACATCACGTCCCGCCGCGTACACTTTCGCGGGATTATTGGGGATGTACCCATCCGCCAGATGAATCGCTTCGCGCTTGGCTTCTCCGAGAAGATGCTCGCGGTTCATCACGATCCGATCACCCGGTTGCAGAATGCCCATTTCGCGGGCTTCTTTCGCGCTCCCGCTGACCTTCGCCAGCATCAACTGCTCAAATGCTTTTTGCAGATGCGGCAGCGGATCAGCGTTGGGATGCGACGCCATCACCGGATTCACAATGCGACGCACCATCTCTTTGACGCCGCCAGCACCGGGGATCAAACCAACGCCGACTTCAACCAAGCCGGTATAAAGTTCCTGATGCGCGACGACCCGCGTACCCGCCATAATGAACTCGCACCCGCCGCCGAGCGCCATGTTATGCGGCGCGATCACGACAGGCTTGGAAGCGCGGCGCATGCCGAGCGTCACATCCTGCGTGCTTTTCACCATCGCTTCGAGCGCCTCAAGCTGACCGCCCTGTACCGACATCGCCACCATGAACAGATTCGCGCCGACACAGAACCGATCACCATCGTTGCCGACCACCAGCGCATCGAAACGATTTTCAAGCAGATTAAGCGCTTCCCACGACATATCGACCACATCTTGATCGATAGAATTCGCCGGAGAATGGAACTCTAGCAGTGCTACGCCATCGCCCATATCAAGAATGCTTGCGCCCGCGTTCTTCGCCACTTCCGCGCCGCGCTTGCGGAGCGACTCGGTTTTGTACGCTTTCGCGCTCGTCTTGAGCGGCACATAACGCGCTTCTTGTGGGCTGTAGTAGCCGGTCACATCGCCGTTAGCGTCCTTCTGATAGAACGTAGCGATCCCCTTCGCCAGCATATCTTTCACCCATTGGGCGACAGGATAACCCGCTGTTTCGAACGCCGGGACAGTCTCCGCCACGCCGATCGCATCCCAGATTTCAAAGGGACCCATTTCGTGACTGAAACCCCATTTTTGCGCGTTATCAACATTGACGATCGACTCGGTGATCTCCGGCACGCGGTTCGAGGCATACGCCAGATAGAACGCGTGATGATGCCACAAGAGTTGAGCGGCGCGGTCATCCTCGTTGATCAATGCCTTGATGCGCGCACCCGTATTTTCGACTTTGCGATGCTTGCCGACGCTATCAAAACGCGGCTTACCGGGCGGCTCATACTCAAATGTTTGCAGGTTGAGCGTATAAAATTCTTTCTCACCCGTCGCGGATTTGACCTCTTTATAGAAGCCTTGTTTGCTCTTGTTGCCAAGCCACTTGTTCGCCAGCAGTTTATCGAATAAGGCGGTGGTTCCAGCGTGTTCAAGGATGGCGCGCCCCGGATCACTGGGGATCGCCGGATACAGGTTGCGCGCGACACCCACCGCCACATCAATCCCGACCAGATCGTTTAAGCGGAATGTCGCGGTTTTTGGGCGACCGATCAGCGGACCCGTCAGCGAATCCACTTCATCAACCGTAAAGCCGTGATCAAGCGTGTAATTCACCATCTGCATCCCGCTCATAGTCATAAAGCGGTTGCCGATGAAGTTCGGCTCATCTTGGCACAGAACTACGCCTTTCCCCAACACATCCGTACCGTAATGCACCAGAAAATCGACAATTTCCGGGTCGGTTTCGGGGAGGGGGATCACTTCCAGCAGGCGGAGATAACGCGGCGGATTAAAAAAGTGCGTTCCTAAAAAGCGGCGCTTAAACGAGCCGTCAAGGTGTTCTGCGATTTTGTGGATCGGCAAACCGGATGTATTCGTGCTGATGATCGTGTGCGGTGAAACGATCTCCGCCAAACGCGCCATCAGGCTTTGTTTCACGTCCAACCGTTCGACCACAACTTCGATGATCCAATCAGCATCGGCGATCGTTTCGAGATCGTCTTCGATCGTGCCGATCTTGATCAATTCAAGATCACTGGCGTTGAACACCTGCGGGGGTCGGTTGGTCGCGGCGCGTTTATACCCCTCCGCGACGATGGCTTGACGCTTGGCAGGCGGATCGCCGGGTTGGGTATCTTTCGCGGCGATGTCGAGGAGCGTCACCTGAACGCCAACACCCGCCAGCAGGGTCGCAATACCGCCGCCCATCGTTCCGCTGCCGATCACAGCGGCTTTCCGTACTTTGTATGCCATAGAAGAAATCCTCGTTGTGTTTGAATCAACGTTATTTGGCGCTGCTTTTGTAAGGGGGGACAGGGCATGCCCTGTCCCCCCGGTTGCGAAGTGCTTTAGTTCAGTTCCTTATTGCTGTACCCCAAGATACGCCGGGCGACGATCATGGTATTAATCTGCCCCGTACCTTCATATAA
Organism: uncultured Chloroflexota bacterium; assembly: GCA_937927665.1. Classification (GTDB taxonomy): domain Bacteria; phylum Chloroflexota; class Anaerolineae; order Aggregatilineales; family Phototrophicaceae; genus Flexifilum. The sequence goes on along the minus strand of CALBRY010000564.1, from coordinate 987 downwards.
ATCGTTAATTTTACTGTCCCTCATCCACTTCTCGATGAGCGTTTCTTTGCTGTACCCCAGCACGCCGAGCATTTCAACCGCTTTCTGACCGATCTGCGTCACGATCTTGCCCGCTTTCGCCTTGCACATCGCGGACTCAAGATTATTCGGTTCGCCGTGATCGAGCAGGGTTACAGCGCGCAGTGTGAGCAGATACGCCGCCTTCAACTGTGCTTCCATCTCCAGCACATCGCGCTGAATGGCGGTCAGTTTGTGATACGGCTGATCAAACGGGATTTCGACGCCGTTCTCTTTCAATGTCTGCTTGACGAGTTCGAGCGATGCGCGCCCGATCCCCAATGCCGATGCCGCGACGAGCGGACGGGTCGCGTCAAAGGTCGCCATTGCGCCCTTAAAACCGCCGCCGCCTTCTTTTTGCACCTGCGGGCTGCCGAGGATGTTATCCGCCGGGATGCGCGCATCTTCCAGCACAATCGATGCCGTATCGCTGGCGCGGATGCCGTGCTTGATCTCGACTTTGGTCACGCGCACACCGGGCGTTCCGGCTTCGACGACGAACGGGCGCATACCGGCACGTCCCGCCGTCGGATCAATCGTCGCCCACACGACAACCAGCCCCTTCGATTCATCGAGCGCCAGCTTGCCGTTGGTGCAGAAAATTTTCTCGCCGTTCAGCACCCATTCCTTAGTGGCTTCATCAAACACCGCGCGCGTGCGGATCGCGCTGGTGTCGGAACCCGCGCCGGGTTCGGTCATCGCCATCGCGCCCCATGCTGGCACTTCGCCTTCGGCAAAGCGGCTGAGAAAGCGCATTTTCTGTTCGGGTGTGCCCACTGCTTCGATCGCTGCGCCGCCGAGCGCTCCACCGGGCAGACACAGGTACACACCCGCATCGCCCCACGAGAGCATCTCGATCATCAGCATCAGGCGTAAAATTGTCGTGCTAGGACCTTCGCGCTTTTTGCCAGAGTCGCCGCCCATGAGCTT
>CALBRY010000563.1 GCA_937927665.1 uncultured Chloroflexota bacterium | reverse complement strand
CGCATCGACTACCACCTCTCGATAGCTTCCGCCTGCCGCTTGATATTTCTCTAACACGGTGCGAATCTACGTAACCATCGGCTGTGGCGGGAAAACGTCCATACCGGGCCACCCCGGAACGAACCCCATCGATCCCAGCGTACCGAGATCGAACATCGAGCGATCACTAATGATCTGATCGTGTTCACCACGCACCCACAGAACCGGCGGTTTTTGCTCGATGCGGAACAACCGGCTGACATCGCCGGTATATTTCGGCGAGAGGGCATTTGCGGGACCTAACACGCCGGGGGCGACATTGGGCCAATTCGCGGACGGGGTTAGATCGCCGGGATATTCCTGATCGCCGATATGCTCGGACATCATCGATGTAAGCAGTTCTTCTTCGCGTTTCGCGACGAAACCGGGTTTCCAGTAGAAACTGTTCATCACAATGCGCGGCGCAGACTGTGGATTTTCGACACCACGATCGCCTGATGCCATGCGATCAGCAAATGCGCGGTTGACGATCCCGCCGCCCGATCCGGCGAAGTCGGGATAGTTCGGCGTGCCTTCGGCGTCTTTCGTGCCGCAGAAGCCATACGGCGAACCCGTCGCGGCGAGTGTCGCCGTCAGGAAGCGGGGAGAATGATCCATCAGCATCGTGAACACGACTGATCCGCCGAGGCTGTGACCAACGATGTGTGCACGCTGGATGCTGAGATGATCCAGCAGCGCAGCGGCATCATCCGCTAGATCGCTTAAGCCGCGTGTCGCATCGATTTTGGCGCTGCGATCCGCGTCTCCATAGCCGCGTTGATCCGGTGCGATGGCACGGTAGCCCGCCGGAAGCGCGAGCATGGTTTCTTCCCAATACGTCGCTGAAGAAGCGTTACCATGCAGGAACAGGACGGGAATACCATCATCCGCGCCGCTGAACAGCACGCGCGTAGTCAAGCGCGACGTCGTAACCGTTTTTGCCGTAATTCCGGGAAGGGTTGGTATGCTCATAAAATCCTCTATGTACTTGATGGAATGAACTGGGCGCGAAGTTCTCGCTTTAATACTTTGCCGGCGGCGTTGCGCGGCAGCACCTCGATAAAGGTGACTGAACGCGGAACCTTGTATTTCGCTAGATTTTTCGCACAGTGTTCGACTACCTGTTCTTGGGCGAGCGTACATCCCGGCTTCACCACGATGATCGCCATGCCTGTTTCGCCCCAACGCGCGTCCGGTATGCCAATCACGGCGGCGTCTGCGACTTCGGGGATCTGGAAGATGACCTGTTCCACTTCGGCGGGGTAAACGTTCTCGCCGCCGCTGATATACATATCTTTGTAGCGGTCAACGATGTAGATACAGCCTTCGTCGTCGATCGTTCCCGCGTCGCCGCTGCGAAGCCAACGGTTGCCATCGTTATCCATGAAAAAGCTGTCTTCGTTCGCGTCCGGGCGATTCCAGTATCCCGGCGTGATGTTCGGTCCACTGATCACGACTTCGCCGACAGTGCCGGGGGCGACATCGTGGTTGTTTTCATCAATCACGCGCACACGGGTGTGCAGCAACGGTTTGCCAACACTTGTTGGCTTGACCATCACGCGCTTTTTATCGATCAGGAAAACGGTCGGGCTAGTTTCGGTCATGCCGAAGCCGAGTTGAATGATAATCCCGCGCTTGGCGAATGCTTCTAGCACGCTCACCGGCAGCGGCGCACCGCCGCATCCCCATGATTTGATGTGGCTCAAATCCGCTTTTTCAAAATCCGGGTGCTGGCTCAGGAATAGATAGACGGATGGCACACCGAAAAAGTGCGTCACGCCGATAGCAGGATCGCTCAAGGTTTTTAGCGTGAGTTCGGCGTCAAACTGACGGGCGATGATATTCGTTCCGCCTTGATGCAAGATCGGGTTGGCATAAAGGTTTAACCCGCCCGTATGGAATGTCGGCAGCACACAGTAGAACACACTCTCGTAGCTAAGTCCGGCAGGCGTGCTGATGTTGATCGCATTCCAGAGCGTCATGCCGTGTGTGATCAAGACCCCTTTCGGGCGTCCGGTTGTCCCGGCGGTATACATGATCGTGATCGGTGTGTCATGTGCTGCGGTGGAGGACATTACGATACGTGTCTGCGATGATGCGATCGCGGTTTCATATTCGACAGCATCATCAACGGGCGGCTGACCAAAGTCAATCCGCATCGTGTTTTTTGCGGGTGTTTCAACGACAAGCGGCGGAATACGATCGGCAAATTCGGCGTCGTAGACGATGCCTTTTGGCGCGGAGTCATTGAGGATGAAGACAAGTTCAGGATGTGCAAGCCGCCAATTGAGCGGCAGCATCATCGCGCCGAGCTTGATGCACGCGAATTCAAATTCAAAATAGGCGACTGAATTCTTGCCCAAGATAGCAATGCGATCACCGGGTTCAATTCCCCAATGATCACGCATGTACCCCGCCAATCGAGCCGCCCGGTCGTTCATTTCGGCATATGTGAGCGAACGCCCGGTCGCCTGTTCGATCATGGCGATCTGGTTGGGGGTACGATCAGCGTGAAAATCAATCCAATCAGAAGCGCGTATCATAAGAAAACCTCAACAGCGTAAATGGGTTCTTTCACCCTATATTTTGAGCTATAAAACTAGTCCTTCGCAGCGCAGTTTGCCATCATTGAAGGATGGCATTGGTCTACACTACGCTATCCCCACCGTACAGTGACAGCGCTCCATGTATAGCCTGTACCCGCGCCCGCCAGAACGATCAGATCACCCGGCTTAATCTTGCCAGCCGCCAACCCTAGTTCAATCGTCAGAACTTGATCGACGCTTTGTACATGCCCGTAATCTTCAAGATAGATCGACTGGTCGGCGGTCAACCCAACAGCGCGGAGAATTTCCAAATAGAATGACCGCTTCATGTGGGTGATACCGAGGAAGCGCACATCACTAAGTGACGCGCCGCTCGATTCGACCGATTCGCGGATAACCCGGACGAAATTCGTCAGGGATGTATCGCCTAGACGCGAAGCCATGTATTCGGGGTCGGTCACATCAAGCCGCCCTTTGACTTCACCAACAACAGGCTGACCATCACCGATCGCGGCATCGGTCAGGATGACGGCTTCGCTCAGGCTTCCGTCAGTAATCGCTGATGCGCCGAGAATCAAGTTACGGGTCGCGCCGCGCTGGAGCAGCATCGCGCCGCCGCCCGCCCCGAAATTAAACATGAAGCGTGAGCGTTCATTCTTGAGATTGATCAAATCGTTTTCACGACTGCCCGCCGCCAGTAGGACATATTCCAGACGCGGATCGCCCATCATCATGGATTTCGCCATGTTCATGGCAATCGGCGCACCCGCGCACAACGCATAGATTTCAAATGAATAGGCGTTTACCGCCCCGACGTTGTGCTGGATTTTGGCGGCAGCATTCCAGACGATGTGGTCTTTGTACTCACTACCGTGTGAAATGACGAGCTTGATCTGTTCGGGTGATACACCCGCGCTTTCGAGCGCCTTCATCGACGCCTGACTCGCCATATAGGTAACAGTATCGCGCTCACCTGCTATGTGACGCTGGCGAATCCCCATCTTTTCTCGTAAAACCGGTTCAGGAATACCCGTTAGCGGCGCGAGGTCTGCCGCCGTCTGAATTGCTGTGGGGAAAAACGTACCAAAACCTGCGATGCCTACAGAAGTCATTTAAACCTCAAAACTGTATATCGAAAAAAACGCATCCACGAAAAGGACAGGATGTAAGTTCTATCATTATTCCACAAACGGGAATGACCTCCATCACATATTTAGGTGGTTTTTCATCGCAAATGTGAAAATTGCATGTAGAGACTCGTCGGGATATAGTTTGATCGCGGCAGATTTACTGTTTGCCGATAATCCTTTTTGCGTGAAAGGCTTAAAGATGACTGCACGGTTACGGATTTCTTGGATCATCGCGCTGGTAGTGATGGTATTCATGTTGGGCGGCGCTGTTCTCGCTCAAGATGAAGCGCCTGCCGGTGTTTTCTATGGTGGTTGGCCCTATTCGCTGCCGCCGGATTCACATCTGAATTCGTTCTCTGCTGGCGGACCTCAGACGAATACCGGGGTTTATCACGATCTAATCGAAATGCCCAGTGCGATTTACTTGTGGTCGGAAGCCCGCTATCAACCACTGCTGGCTGAATCCTTCGGTTTCGAGGGTGAATCAGCTTACGTGATAACTCTGCGCTCGGACGCAATGTGGAATGATGGCACACCCGTCACCTCGGATGACCTGATCGCCACTTACGCGATTGGTCGGATTCTTGGTTGGTCGGATTACACCTATATTGACTATCTCGAACGTGTAGACGATCACACGGTTCGTTTTGTTCTGAAAAACCCGTCGATTGTCGCCGAGCGCCTGATGCTCAAGACTCGCGTCCGCGCCGCCGCAACCTACGCTGATTTCGCAGAACGCGCTACCGCCCTTTATGACAGCGGCGCAACCAACGAGAGCGCTGAATGGCAGGCACTGCTTCAGGAAATCCGCGATTTCCGCCCTGAAACTCTGCTCGCAAGCGGTCCGTATCACTACACACTCGAAGACATGGGCGACAGCTATATCACCCTGACATGGCAGCCCAACAGTCACCTGAGCAGTGTGGTTCAGTTCGGTGAAATTCGCTTGTGGAACGGCGAAACCGAAGCTGTCACCCCGCTGTTCTTGAATGGCGATATTGCTTATGGCACGTATGGCTTCCCGCCCGCGACCGAAGCGTCGTTCGTGGATGCAGGTATCCGTATCATTCGCGGTCCGCAGTACACTGGTCCGGCGATTTACTTCAATCACAGCCTCGCACCGTGGAACATCAAGGAAGTGCGTCAGGCAATGGCGTATGTGATTGACCGTGCCGAAGCCGCATTCCTCGGCAAAGGCTTGAGCGCTCGTCCGGTCACATTTATGGCAGGCTTCTCAGATAACCTCGTTCCGGTTTGGCTGAGTGAAGATCAGACGGCACAGCTCAATCCCTACGAAGTCAATCTCGAACGTGCCGCCGAACTGCTGCAAAGCGTTGGTTTCACGCAGGTTGATGGCGTTTGGCAAGATGCCAGCGGCGCGCCTGTTGCGGCTGAACTCACCTTCCCGGCAGAATTTGCTGACTGGGTGGGCGGTGTTCAAAGCGCGGTCGATCAACTGAACGCGTTCGGTTTCCAGATTACTGCCCGCGCCGTCCCGGCAGCGGAACAGGAACAGGCAACTCTTCGCGGTGAATTCCAGTTGACCGTTCGTAACTGGGGTATTGGCTCACCGTTCCCGAACGCAACCTTTAATCAACCGTTGTTCCGTTACAACTACAACGCGGGTGTTGAAGGCGAACCGGGCATGAACTTCCCGATGCAGTTCGACTGGAACGGCGAAGCGGTCGATCTTCAGGCATTGATTGCCGCATCGGGTGCGGGGTTGGATACGGCGACACAGGGCGAAGCAGTGTTCGCAGTTTCGCAGGTATTTAACGATATGCTCCCGATCCTGCCTCTGTACGAAACGTACACCAATAATCCGCTTAACGAGTCGTTGGTGGCGGGCGCACCTGCCGAAGACGATCCGATTTGGACGAATGGCGGCGGGGATAACTTCACGATTATCCTGCTGGCAACCGGCGTCCTGAGTCCGGCGGGCTAAACCGCACCGTATAATACAAGAGGGGCATAGGATCACTATGCCCCTTTACAGTTAGGTATCTGTCATTATGGCTTCTTCTTCTACGCTGGCGGATGCGCCCGAAGCACCACGCGGTCTGTGGAGTTTTATGCGGCGCATTTTACGCAGTTATGCTTTTCGTGTTATCGCGCAAGGACTATTCACAATCTGGGCGGTGACCACGTTCACCTTCATCCTGATCCGCCAAATGCCCGGAAACCCGATCCAAATTCGCATCAGTCAGATTATTCAAGCGCAAAATGTCACCTACGAAGAAGCGCTCGCTCAAGCGGCGGGGTTATTTGATTTTGACCCCAACGCGCCGCTGATCGTGCAGTATGTCGATTATTTGGGCAAAGTGTTACAGGGGAATCTCGGTGAATCGATCACATCCGCCGGAACGCCTGTCCTCGGTCAGATTATGCGCTTTCTGCCGTGGACGCTGTTCAGTATCGGATTGGGGTTGTTATTCAGCTTCACCATCGGGGTATTCGTCGGGATCGCCATGGCATACTGGCGCGGCAGTTTCTTTGATAATGTGATGACGATTATCGCCTCGATTACGTTCAGCATCCCAAACTATTTGATCGCGCTGTTGATTGTCCTCGTATTGGGCGTACAACTTCAGCTTTTCAGCGTAGGACAGCTTCGGGGCGCGGTTGACCCGGAAGTTCAGCCGGGATTTACGCTTGAATATATTGGCAGTCTCCTTGAGCATGCCTTTTTGCCAGTAGTGACGTATATCAGCGCTACCGTTGGCGGTTGGATGCTGACGATGAAAAGCAGCACCCTTTCGACATTGGGCGAAGAATATGTCACAGCGGCGCGCGCGCGTGGTTTACGCTCATGGCGCATCTTGACCGCATATGTAGGGCGGAATGCGATGCTTCCGCTCGTGACACAGCTTGCCGTGAGCATCGGCTTTGTGATCGGCGGGAGTGTAATCATCGAGGTGATTTTTGTGTATCCGGGCTTGGGCGGCTTGCTCAGCAGTGCGATCGCCAACCGAGACTACACCACAATGCAAGGCGTCTTTTTGATCATCGCTTTTGCGGTTGTCATCGCCAATACGCTGGCGGATGTGTTGTACGGGATACTTGATCCGCGCATTCGCATCGGTGAGGAGAAAAAAGCACGATGATCGGCTTCTCAACCGTTGCAACTCCTTTCGGCATCCTGATTGGTGCGGTTGTCGGATTGGTTCCGCTGATTGTCGGGTTGAGGTTGAAAAAAGTGCGCGCCGGAATCGGCGGTTTTTTCGGGTGTATCCTCAGCGGGTTTGCATGCGGCTTTTTCGGCGGCTTGCCGATGATGTTCCTGACAACAGCGGTTGTCGTCTCGTATGCGTACACTACGAAAGACGATCCGTTTCTTTCGCGCGCGGCAATCGACGAAGTTGATTTTACCGAGACACGCACCCAATACCTGATCCGGTCGCTTGCATCAATCGGGCGTTCTCTGCGCGCCGCATCGCGGGCAGTGCTGCGCAACCGTGCCGGATTTGTTGGTTTCGTCGGCGT
>CALBRY010000562.1 GCA_937927665.1 uncultured Chloroflexota bacterium | reverse complement strand
CAACGGGAGGATCTTGCGTTTGAGGGCTTCGATACGCGCCGCTTGATCGGGATCGTCCGCCAGATTGCGCGCCTCATCGGGGTCACGTTCGACAGCGTACAGCCCTTCGACTTCGTCGGCGCGCATGATCAACTTGTAATCCCCATCGTAGACGGTGCGCCGCGTTTCGAGAAGCTGCATTGTGTTGATCAATGCGGGGGCGCGGTGTTTCAGGACATTCAAGAAGGTCATCGGCGGGATCGCTTCGCTCAAAGGGGTGCCGCCGTCCGCCGTGATCCCGCGCTCGATTTCGTTGATGAGCGACAGCCCGAAAACATCGGCGTTCGGGTCAGCCGGATCCAGCGGGGTTTCTGCTCCGGCAAGCTCAAGGAAGGTGTGGAATAAGCGGCGTGTGCTGATCGATGCCGCGATTTCGGCGCTCGGCGCATCGGGAAGGCGCATCGCCATAGGCACATGTACCAGCGGTTGATGCACCGAAAAACCGTGTCCAAAATAATCGTGTTCGCCGTGCATTTCGCCATGATCGGCGGCGATGACGACAACCGTGTTATCGAGTCCGCCGGTCTGCTTCAAGAAGTAGAGGAGTTTGCCAAGCTGTTCATCTTGCGCGGCGATCTCTGCCTGATAGAAGGCGTCGATCGTGTCCATCTGCCAATCTTCCAGCGGGGTTTCACGCGGGCTTGCCCATGCTGCGCCGTCGGCGTTGAATTGGCGCATGAAGGCGAATGCCCGTTTGTCGCGGTTGATTTCCGGCGCGATCCGTTCCAGCACATCACGCGGCGGGTGATACGGAGTGTGCGCCCCCATCAGATTGACGAACGTAAACAGCGGGCGTTCACGTCCGCCGTCATGATAGGCGCGCCAGAACGAAATCAAGTCGCTGATCGATTCGGAGGTGCTGCCCTTAAAACGGATGTACTTCGACCAGATGGGCACAAAGAGCGGATTCAACGCGATGCGGAATAGATCATCACTTTTGGCGAACTGGTTGCCGATCCGCCGCGCATGCGGGCGAAACCAGCGTAAGAAAGCATGTTTCGCGCGCGATTCCGGCAGTCCATAAGGGCGGTTGGGGATGGCGCTGGCGTAGTTGAAGAAATCCGTAAAACCGCGCTGTAACCCGTTATCCAGCACGCCCACGAGCGGATTGTTACAAAATGCCGCCGTGTGATAGCCCGACGCCGTGAGAATTTCCGCCAGTGTGGGAAGCGACCCGCTGAGCGCGCTGTTCGACTGGGTGACGCCGTGCCGCGCCGGATACACCCCGGTGAACATGGACGAATGCGCCGGAATTGTCCACTGGGCGGGCGCGACTGCCCGTGTGAACAGTAAATGATCGCTGGCGAACTGGTCAAAATGAGGGGAAGTCGGACGCGGGTTGCCGTAGATTTGCAAACGATCACGGCGCAGCGTGTCGAGAATGATCAACAGCAAATTCGGTCTTCTATCGGTCATTTAGAGTATACTCTTATCGGTATGAGCGCCATGAATCAGCACGCGCTCCGCATACGATTTTATATTTCGCTGAACAACTGCAACAAGGGGGGAATCGGTGGAAAGTATACGTGTGGCGCTGGCACAGGTCGAGTGGCAGGGCAGCCGCGAGGCGATGAAAGCACAGTATCGCGCCTTGCTGACCGATGCGGCACAGAACGGCGCACGCGTGATTTGTTTGCCGGAATTCTCACTGCTTCCTTATTTTCCTGCTTCAACCGATCCGGCGGGCTTTGCGTGGGCGGAAGCCCTCCCCGGCGGCGAAAGCGAACAGTTTTTCGCGGCGTTGGCACGGGAACGACGTGCTTACGTGATCGGCAGCCTGTTTGAGAAAACCCCCACCGGAGGGTATTTCGATACGGCAACGATACACGATCCCGGCGGCGCTTTGATCGGGTTTACGCGCAAAGTGCATATCCCCTATGGTGACGGCTATAACGAGCGTCATTTTTTCGGTGGTGGGGATGCGTATCCAATTCATCATCTTGGTGATCTCGCGGTTGCAGCGCCAACCTGCTACGATCAATGGTTCCCGGAGATGGCGCGGATTTGCGCCCTCAATGGTGCGGAATTTATCTACTATCCGACCGCGATCGGCTCGGAGCCGACAGATCCTACTATGGATACTGCCGATGCATGGCAAACAGTCATGCGCGGTCACGCGGTCGCTAACGGCGTGTTTATCGGAGCAGCGAATCGGGTTGGCGTGGAGTCCCCGGTGACGTTTTACGGAAGCAGTTTTGTTTGTGATCCGATGGGTCGGATACTGGCGCAAGCCGGACGCGATTCTATCGAAGTGATCACGGCTGACCTTGACGCGGTGTTGTTTCGCCACTGGCGCGATTTATTCCCGCTTTTACACCAGCGTCTACCCGCTTCTTACCAACGCCTGACCGAAACGGACAGCAGGCTGGATTCGCTCTCGTAAGGAGTTGTTTACCAATGCCCGTCCGTGTAAATTGGACAAGTCCGGAGCAGAACGCCATTCTCGTGAAGATCACTGATCGATGGACATGGCGCGTCATCGAAACGATGCTCGTGGGACTTCTCGCACTCGATACTGCCGCCGATCATCCGTACGATCTGATCATAGATGGGAGCCAAACGACGCTGTGGGAGCCGGATTTGCTGGAGCATATCCGCGCCAACTACACGACGCCGTATCTGAAGAACCGCCGCCTGATGTTGATCGTTGGCGCGGATGAATTCAGCCGGATGCTGATCGAAGCGATTCCAGCGCTTCCGGGAATGTCTCACATGAAGTTTCTCTTTTTTGATGCCCTCGACGCAGCCCTCGCTTTCAGTGCCAGTTATACGGATCCGGATAAGCCGACAGGTGGATAGCGGACAATGGTCGAATTGATGGTGATCGGCGGCGGACCCGCCGGCGTGACGGCGGCGCTGCGTGCCCGTGAGCTTGGCGCGCATGTGGCGCTGGTCGAACGCGGGATACTGGGCGGCACCTGCACCAATGATGGCTGTGTGCCCACTCGGGTACTGGCAAAAGCGGCGCGATTCGTCCGCGATGCCGAGCAGTTCGCACAGTACGGGTTAGATGCGCCGCGCCCCACCATCGATTTTGCCCGCGTGATCGCCCGCGCTCAGCAGGTTGTCTATCAGATACACGATAAGAAACAGTTGATCGATCATCTGCGCGATGTGGGCGTTGAGGTCTATCACGATGTGGGTAACGCCCGTTTTGTTGATCCGCACACGATCGAATTTGCCGATGATGGGCGGCGGCTTTCCGGCGATCAGATCATCATTGCCGCCGGAGGTCATGCGCGCCGCTTGAATTTCCCCGGCGCAGAACATGCGCTGGTTCACAGTGATGTGTGGAGTATGACCACGCTGCCGCGCTCGATCGTGATCGTGGGGAGCGGCGCGACCGGCGCACAGCTTGCGTCGGTGATGGATGCGTTCGGCGCAGAGGTGACCCTGATCGATATTGCGCCGCGCATTTTGCCGACAGAAGATGCTTCGGTGAGCGGCGCGATTGCGGCGGCGTTTTACCTGAACGGCATCACGGTCATCACCGGAATCAACGGGATCGACCGGATCGACCGCCGCGACGATGGCACGCTTGACTTCACCTATATTCACGACGATGAACCGCGCACGATACAAACCGAAGCGGTTTTACTTTCGGTCGGGTGGCCCTCCAACAGCGATACGCTCAATCTGGCGGCGGCGGGTATCGACATGAAAGGCGCGTATATCGCCACGGATGATCATTTGCGGACGAATGTCGCGCATATTTACGCGATCGGGGATGTCAACGGGCGGATGATGTTGGTGCAGAGCGCACATCATCAAGCGCGCTATGCGGTCGAAAATGCGCTGCTCGATGCGGGGCGTGTTGATGCGCGTAAACTTGTTCCACACGGCGGATTCACCGATCCCGAATATGCTTCGGTCGGCTTGACCGAAGAAGCCGCGCACAAGGCTTTCCGGATTGTGATCGCCAACGTGCCGTATGAAGGCATGGATCGCGCCGTGATTGACGGTCGCACCGATGGATTTTGTAAGCTGATCGTTGATCGGGAAACACGGCTGATTCTCGGCGCGCACGTCGTCGGTGAACAGGCGGTCGAGATCGTGCAGACGATCGCGGCGGCGATGGCGGGCGACACCTTGATCGAAACGCTGGCGGATATGGAATTTGCATACCCGACCTTCGCGGCGATCATCGGAGTCGCGGCGCGTCAGCTTGCGCGTGAACTCCGCGCCGTGCCGATTTTGCCGCGATGGAGCGAAGTCACTGCCGAGCGCAACGCGGAATGGGAACGGCGGGATTAAGAACATCAACGCGCAGCCGCAAAGAAACGCGGACTCCTCTTTGCGCCTTTGCGTTAAAGCCCTTTTTTGTGTTTTTCGTGTTCTTCGTGGTTTTAAGCTCTCTGTTTGGCTTCCCACTCGCGGGCGAGGATGCCGTACAGGAGCATATCATAGCGCTGCCCGTCGCGGTGGAGCGCTTCGCGCTGCACGCCTTCGCGCACAAAGCCAAGCGATTCGTACAGGTGGATCGCGGCGGTGTTATAGCTGAACACCGTCAGTTGAAGGCGGTGCAGGTTCAGTTCATGAAAGGCGAACTTGAGGACGAGCATGATCGCTTCGCGTCCGTAGCCGCGTCCCCGATTGACCGCTTCACCGATGGCGATCGACATCCACCCCGTCCGGTGATTCCACATGATCCCGTCAATATCGATATAGCCGATAAATTCATCCGAATAGAGCGGACGAATCGCAAACGAAAATGACGTGCTGCGGTTTTCTTCCGTCTCGTTGAAATATTGATTGACGCGGCGCTCACTGCGCGGGTAGGCAGGGGAATAATCGTAGAGGCGCGCAAATTCGCTGTTTTCGTACCAGCGCGAAAATACCCGCGCGTCCTCCGGACGGAGCGAGGTTAAGCGGATCAGCGTGCCGGTAAACATGGGTGTGAGCAGGGTATCTTCCATGCGGAGCGTCCTTAACGATCATTCAAGCAGGTTTCAGCGGGGGACTGTACGTTTGCCGACATGACGAAGTGAAATATTCCGCCGTTCACATGATTGAGCACAAACACGGCTGTCGCCGCCAGTATCTCCGATCCGGAATCGATCGGCACCCATGCGGCAGTAATGAAATAAGCGGGCGAGCGCGCACCTGTGGCGGTATCTGTCTCGATCAACAGCGGGCGGCTGAAACGAACGCTTGAGAGATCAAGTTCGGGAACATGCACAGAGAGGATCGCTTGTGCTCCGGTCACCGCCTCATCAGGCGTGATGCTCCCTTGTGCCGTCTCGATTCGGCTTGCGTTCACCCGTTCGAGTATTGATGCCGCTTCGCATGATCCGGTCAGCGTCGGATCATCCAGCCATGAGAAATAATCCGGCGGGCGGGTGAGGAAAAAGATCACCGCGCCGATGATCAGGATCACGTCGACGGGGATGAGGAGTAAGAAAAGGCGTTTGAGCATTTGAGATGTATTCCTTGCTTATTCAAGGCTGCTCTCCCCACTCGCCGCGCTAGCCTAGAGCGCCCTCACCCCCCGCCCCCTCTCCGCTGGCAGAGAGGGGGTGATCCACTTGCGTTTCCGATCTGCGGATCGGGTCACATGCTTTTGCCCCTCTCTGTTGACGGAGAGGGGCGGGGGGTGAGGGCAAACCAGCGCGTGCTGAGTATCGGACAAGGCGTCAGCGGTTTCTTACCTATCCCGCTGCGCCGGGGAATGCCCACGCCATTGCTTCTGGCAGCACGGCGCGGAAGGCGACCAATCCGTGACCCGTACCCGTGAGGGCGAAACGGTATTCGACATCGCGGCGGTGATTCAGCACCTCGCGGAGCGATTCGGCAGAGCGGACAAAACGCGCCTTGCCTTCGTAACGTCCGACGGATTGGAACACCCGCCCCGGTAGTTGATCAGCGCGTTCAAAGTTGGCGCGAATATCCGCCAGAAGCTCTGAATACGCACCGCGACCGAGCGGCGGGGAGATCATCAACAGGCGTGAAAATACGGTCGGATGCTGAAGCGCGGCATTTGCCGCCGCGACTGCGCCGAGCGCCACCCCGCCCACGCCGATCCGTGCCGCACTGATGCGGAAATTCGTTTGCAGCATCGGCAGCAGTTCACCCGCGAGGAAAGACGGATAGCTCATCGAGGTGTATTCGGTATCCCGATCCGCACCCGCGCCGCTGTCGATCATGGCGATGATCGTCGGTTCCATACGTTGATGTTTGATCAACGCATCGGCGATATACGGTGCTTGCAGCGGACCGGACATCCACTGCCCATCTTGCAAAATCAGAAGCGGGTAATCGCTTTCCGATTCGGCATAGCCGGGTGGCAGATAAACGGTGACGCGGCGATCACTAAAGCCAAGCTCATCACTGCTGACGGCTAATTCGGCGGTTGTGCCGCGTGTGACACGGCGCAGCCCTGCCCAATTGGGGAACGGACGCGCACCCGGCATCCGTAAAACACTGACCGTCTGCGCGCTTGCTTCCATGCGCTGCGGGTTGAGCGGATCGGCGCGCCAATAACGCGTTACCCGCCCGACAAGATCGCGCTCGGTGGCAATCGGCGTCATCGGGTCGTTGATCACAAGCAGATAATCAAGGAGATCGTCGGGGGCGAACTGGCGGGTGACATACCAGAAGTTTGTCCCCGCAAGCTGAGTCAGGGGTTCAAATGGTGGATCATTCGGAATCACGTCCATGTTGAGGGCGACCCGCTCGACTTCCGTACCAGCGCCAATATAGGCGAACGTGGCGCGATTGTCCTCAACCCAGGGGAAAAAGGGATGCTCCCGCAGGAGTTCATTGACCAACTGCTGACGCGCCGCATCTGATGGGGCGCGTTCTGCTTCAGCCAAAAAGGTATCGAATTGCTGCCAGCGCGGCATAGGCAAGCTCCTCCGGTTAACCAGTTCGCAACTGCTTGATGAGCATAACACAGCCTGCCCATCCGTGCGAACCTGTCATGAACGAATCTAGGCGCAGGTGTGTCCAAGCGTTTATAATGCCAATCACATTCGATACATCACAAGCGAGTTTTCTCTTATGACGAAACCTGATCCTTTTCACCTAAACGAGCAGCCGCTCAGTTTGACCGTGATCATTCCCTGTTATAACGAACTGACCACAATTGAGCCGGTGTTGGATCGGGTCGAATCGGTCGGGTTAGCTGATGAGATCATCATCGTGGATGACGGATCAACCGATGGGACGCGCGATATTTTAAAACGGCTGGAAAGCGAGCGCCCCCATATCAAGATTGTCTATCACAGTCAGAATAAGGGCAAAGGCGCGGCGCTTGTCACGGGATTTGGACATGCCAGCAGCGACGTGATTTTGATTCAGGATGCCGATCTCGAATATGACCCGCGTGAGTATCCGGTTTTGCTCAAGCCGATCCGCGAGGGAATCAGCCCGGTGGTATACGGATCGCGTTTTCTGGGCGGTCCGCGCAAGGCGATGAACTTCTGGAATATGGTCGCCAACAAAATCCTGACGCTGACGACAAACTTTCTGTATAACGCGATCCTCAGCGATATGGAAACATGCTACAAAGTGTTCCGCCGCGATGTCGTCAAAGGCATGAAAATTCACGCCCACGGTTTTGACTTTGAGCCGGAATTTACCGCGAAGGTGCTGAAGCAGGGCATCCGTATCTACGAAGTGCCAATCAGCTATAACGGGCGCGAGTGGACGGAAGGCAAAAAGATCAAGTGGACAGACGGTCCGCATGCGATGTGGACACTGATCAAGTACCGGTTTGTGGATTGATCCGAACCGGGGTACTGTGCTAGACTTTTCCCGGTTTTTCAACCATCACACGCTTGGACTTAGCAGACGTGTTGTCGCCAAAAACGCGATTTGTCATGCTGGGAATGAAGAGCGTGATCGCCTAAACACATGGAGTAAGTAATCACATGTCCGCAAATGTTTCCATGAAATCGCTTCTGGAGACGGGTGTTCATTTCGGTCATCGTACGACGAAATGGAACCCGAAGATGAAACCGTTCATCTTTACCGAGCGCAACGGCATCCACATCATCGATCTTCAGCAAACCGTCGTAAATCTGAACGCTTATGCCGATATGCTGCGCGATCTGGCGCAGAAGGGCGGCACCGTGCTGTTCGTTGGCACCAAGCGTCAGGCACAAGAAGCCGTTGCTGCCGAAGCGACCCGCTGCGGCATGCCTTACGTCAATATGCGCTGGCTTGGCGGTACGCTGACCAACTGGCGCACGATCCGCGACCGTATCGAAACGCTGAAGAAGCTGGAAAAACGCCGCGAATCGGGTGAACTCGATGTGCTGCCCAAGAAAGAAATTCTGGTGATCGATCGCAAGATCGAAAAACTGAATCTTCGCCTCGGCGGTCTGCGTAATATGCGTAAACTGCCCGATGTGATGCTCGTGGTCGATACCAAGCGCGAAGCGACCGCGGTCAAAGAAGCAAATACGCTCAGTATTCCGGTGATGGCGCTGGCGGATACCAACAGCGACCCGGACGATATCGATTACATCATCCCCGCGAATGACGACGCCGTGCGCGCCATCAAGCTCCTTGTTGGGGCGCTGGCAGATGCAATTCTGGAAGGGCGTCAGATGCGGAAGGGCGAGGACGGCGAGCAGCAGTTCGCGCCGACAGCAGATGACGGAATCGCACACGACGCCGCCGACGACGAAGCGGGCGACGAGAAATTCCTCGGCGCCTCAACGCTTGCGAAAATTCGCGGCGCAAAGCTGTTCGAAGAGGAAACACCCGAATAACCGGTTTCAAGGGGTGTCCGAAATCGGACACCTCTTTTCTCGTTCAGCGAATACCACCCGCATTCACACTAACACCCACCCAAAGCATTCAGTACGGAGTACAAGGATAAACAAACATGACCCAGATCACTGCTCAAATGGTCAAAGATTTACGCGAAGCGACCGGCGCTGGTCCGCTGGATAGCAAGAAAGCGCTGGAGCAGAACGGCGGCGATATGCAAAAAGCAGCGGAATGGCTGCGCGAAAAAGGCATCGCCAAAGCTGTGAAGAAGCTCAACTCCGGGCGTGTCATGAACGAAGGCATCGTGCATGCCTATCTGCACCACAATCACCGCATCGGCGTGATGGTGGAAGTGGACTGCGAAACCGACTTTGTGGCGAACACGGCTCAGTTCCGTGAATTCACCAAGAATCTCGGGCTGCATATCGCTAACATGGCTCCCAAGTACATCAACCGCGAAGAAATCCCGGCAGAAGCTCTTGCTGCCGAAAAATCGATGCAGATGCGTATCCTCAAGGATGATCCGAAGAACGCGAATAAGCCGGACGCGATCCTTGAGAAAATCATCGAAGGGCGCATGGACAAGTATTATCAAGACCTTGTCCTGATGGAACAGCAGTTCCTGCTGGATGACACCAAGACGATCGCCGACCTGCTCAAGGGGCTGGTTTCCGAACTCGGCGAGAATATTCAGGTTCGCCGCTTCGCCCGCTTCGAAATCGGTGAAGGCGCAACGGACGAGAATGCCGCTGAATAGTCCGCGTCGTGGGTCGAATAATGTCTTAAAGATTCTGAGGGATTAGCATCTCGCTAGTCCCTCTTTTTTTGCCTCCTGACCGGAAAAGACGCCGGTCAGATCCGCTTGCAGGTGAATTTTTAGCTTTTCTCACTTAGAAAGGACTTCTACCCCATGACTCCCAATCACTCGAAAGCGGCGAACGCCCCTGTTCCCTCTTACCGCCGGATCATCCTCAAATTAAGCGGCGAAGCACTCGCGGGCGACGAGCGCTACGGCATTGACGCCGACCGCGCCGAATTTATCGCCGCCAAAGTTAAGCAGCTTCACAATCTGGGTGTGCAGATCGGTATCGTGATCGGCGGCGGCAACCTGTGGCGCGGGATGACCGGCGAAAAGATGGGCATGAACCGCACCACCGCCGATCATATCGGCTTGTTGGGGACGATCATGAACTCGCTGGCGCTGCGTGATGCGATGGAGCGGGCGGGCGTGCCGACCCGCGTACAAACGTCAATAGAAGTG
Organism: uncultured Chloroflexota bacterium; assembly: GCA_937927665.1. Taxonomy (GTDB): domain Bacteria; phylum Chloroflexota; class Anaerolineae; order Aggregatilineales; family Phototrophicaceae; genus Flexifilum. The sequence continues at coordinate 547 of CALBRY010000562.1, read as the reverse complement.
CGCGCCGTCGCAGAACCGTATATTCGGCTGCGGGCGATCCGCCACATGGAAAAAGGGCGCGTGGTGATTTTCGCGGGTGGGACGGGCAACCCGTACTTCACAACGGACACCGCCGCCGCGCTCCGCGCCGCCGAAGTTGAGGCGGACATCATCATCAAGGCGACGAAAGTCAACGGGGTGTATACGGCTGACCCGAAAAAAGATCCCGCCGCCATCCGCTATGCCGAACTCAGCTACATGCAGGTGATCACAGAGCGGCTGGAAGTGATGGACATGACGGCGTTCACGATGTGCCAGGAGAATCAGATTCCGATTTTGGTGGTCAATTTCTGGAACGATCTTGACTTGTATCATGCCGTGTTGGGTGATTTGAGTGTCGGGACGATTATTCGGTAGGGCGGCGTGTGCGAAGTGCCTCGCATTCAATTCACAGGATGACACTTCTGGAATAATGCGAAATGGTTCAGGTAGGGGACAGGGCATGCCCTGTCCCTACAAGCAGAGGTAACGCCAGAAAAGTAACCCCACCCCCGACCCCTCCCCGCTG
>CALBRY010000561.1 GCA_937927665.1 uncultured Chloroflexota bacterium | reverse complement strand
CCGCTCGGCGCGATCATCGCCAAGCAGCACATTATGACATGGCCCCCCGGCGCACATGGTACGACTTTCGGCGGCAACCCGATTTCGTGCGCGGCGGCGCTGGCAACAATTGAACTGGTCGAAAATGGCATGATGGCGAATGCCGCCGAACAAGGCGCGTACATCAAGGAATGCCTTGAAGAAATGAAAACACATCATCCGTCGCTGCGTCATGGGCGCGTCGATGGTCACGGCTTGATGGTTGGCGCGGAACTGGTGATGGATGAGACGCGCGCCCCCGCCAAGCCGATCCGCGACCGTGTGGAACGGATTGCGATCGATAACGGCTTGCTGATCCTCGGCGCGGGTGAAAGCTCGCTGCGGTTCTGTCCGCCGCTGATGATCGACCGCGAAACGGTGCAGGCAGGCTTGGAGCGCTTTGAAGCGTCGCTCACACAGGCGGAACAGGAAGCCGAACTGCTGTAAAGGATTTGAACCGTAGAGAGGATGCTCGTTACGCAGTGTCTTACCCCCTCAGCCCCGCGCAAGTTGGGTTGAGGGGGCAACACTTTCCGTCTAGTTAACAGATTTCAGCCACGCCATACCGTCTTCAACTTTGCTGAAGACCATGATACGCAACCCTTTTTCGTAGAACTCATCGATGAAGTCGATCATCACGGTGCGGAATGCGACTTCGTCCGGGACGACAATCGCCCAAGCTGACCAACCCGCAGCCATCATTTGCGGCAGCCATACGCCGAAAATCCAACCGTTATGTTCGTCGTCGATCGGGTGTTGAAGTTCTCGATTATCCGAAAGCCACTTCTTCGCGCCGTTCGCCTTTAGGGTTTGATAACCCTTGGAGAGGAGTTCTTGCCATTGGTGACTCTGCATTGACGGGGTGATGTGGTGGTGAATGATGCGGTGATCTTGATCATAAAAGAGCTGCGCATATTCCGTGTCAAGGAGTTTTAGTTCGGTCATTTTCTCGTCCTCAAGAACAGGACCACAGGTAATTGTTTTGATGATACGGTTGTAATGAATTGAGAAAACGTTAAGACAGGGTTTGAATCACAATTCATGATTATTGTCCTGCTCCGGATATGATTCATCAGGTGTGATGCGACGATAGAGCCTTCCACGCTGACATAAGGGAACATGTTTTATGAAATTGTGTCGGGTTGTCTTGTCTAAACAAGAATGGTTATTTATAACCATGAATTCGTAACCACACATGAATCGCGACACAGTTATTACATTACGCGTAACATCGCCCCCAAAATGTGACACCCATCGTGAAATACGTGAATTTCGACATGGTATACTGATAGGCGGTGCAACTTTAGCGCCGTCCCATGCGTATATGAGGCGACGAATGCGTGTGAAAACCAGCACGCAGTACGGGGAGTTCTTGTGACAGATCAACAAGGATACACCACCGATCCCGTCATTCTCGAATGGGTGAACGCGGCAGTCGAAGGGGATCAAGATGCGTTCGCGGAACTGGTGTATACGTTCCAAGACGCGGTATATAACCTGTGTTATCGACTGCTCGGTGAACGCGGTGAAGCGGAAGACGCGGCGCAGGAAGCGTTTTTACGCGCCTACTTAAACCTCAACCGTTATGATCCTTCCCGTTCGTTTAAGACATGGCTTTTGACGATCGCATCGAATCACTGCATTGATCGGCTGCGGCGTCGAAGGGTTCATTTTCTCAGTATCGATGAGCCGCTGCCCAGTCTATCGCTGCGGGAAGATGAGCCGGAACCGGAAGATGTTACGATCATGCGGGAACAAAGCAAGGCAATGCAGAAACACTTGAATGAACTCCCGCCAGATTATCGGGCGGCGGTCGTCCTGCGGTACTGGTACGACTATTCGTATGTCGAGATTGCGGATATTTTGGATACGACTGAAAGCGCGATCAAAAGCCGGTTATTCCGGGCACGTCAGCTTTTGGCGGAAAAACTCAATCCGAAACCGGCACTCGGCGCGATGACCACCCCCATCCTAGAGAAAGCATAGGCGATGGCGAATCAACGGCAGCGGCAGATCATGCAAGAGGCGCTTGACGAACAAGTCACACCAGAGCGACTGCATCAGCTTCAGCAGTCATTGGATAGTGATCCCGAACAAGCCGCCGAATACAACCGGCTGCGGCAGGTCGATCGGTATTTAAAGACCGCACCGATGGAGCAGGCTCCGGAAGGGCTGGCGCTGCGCGTTCTGGCGCGGCTGGCGGAGGGCTTGCAAACGCAGACGATGATGCGCCCTACGAGTCTGGCGCTGGCGATAGGACTGGCGGCGGTAGCACTGGCACTGCTGCCGATGATCGGGATTCTGGGATCGATGCTGATCAGCGCGATCGGAAACGCGGCGGCACTTTCGGCGCTGGTTTCTCAGGTGGTGAGCCTGCTGGCGGCGATCGCTAACGCGATGCGGAGTGTGGTCGAAAGCGCGCAAGTGCTGTTAGAAACATACCCGGAAGCGCCAGTCCTGATCGTGACGTTGGTTCCGGCGGCGCTGTTCTGGATCTGGCGGGCATCGCGGCATCATCGCGGCACAGTAGAGTCGTAGGACATAGGGAGAAATTCACACCATGAGCCGAAAAACACTCCCTGTGGCGGTGCTGCTTGTGATCGGTATTGTCGCGGCGGTCGCAATGCTCGTCCGTGCTGTTCAGGTCAATTCTCCGCCGCTGATCGACATGGAAAATGTGATCTTTGAGGATCACTATCAACTGAACGATACGATTGACGGCGATGCGGTGATCATCGGCAGTGAGATCGCGCTTGGCGAAAACAGCGTGATCAACGGCGATGCGTCGTTCGTCGGTGAAACGGTGCTGATCACGGGCGAAATTAACGGTGATCTGGCGATCGCGGCGGCTGAGATTCAGTTTCAGAATGCGCGGATCGGCGGGGATACCGTGCTGATGGCGAACAAGATCGTTATCAACGGCACGTTTAACGGCGGTTTTTCGGTCACAGGCGACTCGGTGGTGATCGATCCGGCGAGTGTGTTCAGCGCCGGGATGAATGTTTGCGCGAGTGTTCCGCCGACCAGCCCGGATGGTACGGTGCTGACAGTCGAATGTCAGGATGAAACCGTTTTTCAGCCGCTGGAAACGTTGATTCGCTTGCGCCGTGAAGGGCTAACGCTGGAATTGACCAGCACGTTTACCCCTGCGTCGGTGCTGGTGATCGGCGCGCTGATGACAGGCGTGATGGCAGGAATCGCCAGCTTAGCGGTGACGATTTTTCCGCGCCAGATCAGCCGGATCGAGGATGCGGTGAGGGCAACGCCGCGCCGATTGATCGGGGTCGGGCTGGCGGTATTCGGTTTAGGAATTGGCTTATCGCTGGCGCTGGTGGTGATGCTAGCAATGATGCCGCCGCTCGGTTTTATCTTGATCCCGGTGTATCTCGCGCTGGGGTTGGGGATGCTGATGCTGACGGTTACCGGTTGGGTAACGCTCTCGCTGGTGATCGGCGATCGCGTGGTCACACGGGCTGTGCGCGGCGGTCGTTCGGGGCGCGGTATGCCGCCGTTGTTGATCGCGGCGGTGGGGAGCGTGATTCTATCGGCGGTGCTTACGGGGTTGGCGCTGCTGCCGTTCGGGTGTGTGATCACCCTGCTGACGCTTGCGGGAGTCACATCGGCGGGAGTTGGCGCGGGAATGCTAACGCGGTTGGGAACACGTCCACTCAGCCGCGCGACGTTTGTGCAGGGCTAAATTATCAGCCGAAAATGCCCACTATGACTTTGTAACCATCCCGGAAAATTGTCGTCACGCACGCCGTCGCTATAATTAGCATCAATGGTCATTCGAACAAGATGAAGGCGGCGCTATGCGACGACTTTGGCGACAGTACAAAGGGCTGGGGATCTCTCTCCTCGTGCTGACCCTGTTGGGGCTGCATGGATTCGCCGCCCCATTCGAGCAAGACGGCTCCGATGTGTTCCAGCGCACCGTATTTGATACCCGCAACGATCTGGAGTTACTCGCAGATCAGGTGTTGGGTGCAAACACGCGCCCGCAAGGCTGGACGGGGAATATCAGCGTCGATTCACTCTCATTTGTAGCAGATGTGTGGCTTGATAACGAACTACTGGCGGATGCTGTTTTTGGTGAAGGAGTACGCCCGCCAGCGTGGATCGGGGTAACGGTGTCGGTCGCCAATATTCTGGCGCGCAACGTGCGCCACGATCTTGAACTCACCGCCGATCAAGTATTTAACGGTAATACACGCCCGCAGGAATGGCGCGGATCACCCCTGCCGACGACGCGGTGTGATCGGACACTTCAGAATTTGCTATCGGTCATCAATCAGTTTTACGGTATCGCCCCGACAACGCCGGAATCGGCGCTGAATTATTGTCTGGCGATCAGCGCAGAAATTGAAGATGACTTGATCGAGATCATTTTCACACTGCCTGAAAACCGGATTGTGCCGGAACAGGGGATTGTGGATGTGCGGCTCGATCTCGATCTGCTCGCCTCGACGCTGTTCCCGACTCTGCCGCAAGGATACATCGGTGATACGGCGCGGGATAATCCGTCTTATAACGCGAATATCCTGCTTGACCTCGAAACAGTCGCGAATCAATCGCTGGGGGTGGGTATTCGTCCGCCGGGGTGGTCGCTGAGTGTTCCGAGCAATCCGGCAAGCGCGTATTTGACGCTGCGGCGCAATCTTGAACTGCTGGCGGATGCAACCGCCGGATTGGGCGTGCGTCCTTCAGGATGGCGCGGATCGAATGCGATCGACCGCTGTGAGTTCAATGTGCGGACGCTCACTTTGATCACGGCGATCAGTTACCCGAACTTCACGATCGACACGATTGACATCAACGCGCCGGATTACTGCGCTCAGGTGACGCGCGCGGTGAATGAGTACATCGAAAACCCGCCCGAACTCGATACTGTCGAAGGCGAATCGGAAGAAATCCGCCGCTTCAGCGCGGAGTCTTCTTATGCGTTCTCGTATCTCGATGTGGGGGCGACGCTGTACATGGGAACGATGCCCGGTGGTGTTCCGTTCCGCGCCGTTTATCGCAATTACGGCGAAAGCACGATGATGTTTGTGACGGGTTCGGATTTCGCGCTGTATATCGATGTGCGCTTCACGACGATGGCGGAGACGACATTCCGCGCACTGCCAACCTTTAACGGCGCTGTGCCTGTGGCTTACTGCGATGCGTACTGGTGCAGTGGTCCCGGTCCGACACCGACCCCAACAGGCGGCGGTCCGCTCCTTCAGGTTTTGCTTGGCACAACGCCTGTTCCCACGCCGAACCGTGGCGAGCTCGAACTCTCGAAACAGCTTGTTTCGTGGGATTACATCCGGGTGACGTACATCAGCGACAATCTGGGGGCGCGCACGGCACAGGTAACGCTAGAACTCTGCCCCGCTCCGGCAGTCGATCAATTGGACTGCGAATCGGTGCTCACGGTATTCGATAACGCGACGGGTGTCGCGCGTCCGGTGATCAGCCAGTACAACGGCATGAACGTGTACGAATTCCGCTACGGCTATACACAAAATTTGGTGATCGAAAGTCTCACGTTGTTCTCGAATGATGTGTGGATCAACGATCCGACGATCCGGTAACACACGCTCCTCATATTCCGTTCCCTGCTTGGTCGCACGCGATCGAGCAGGGAACGGCTGAGGGGCGGGCGCTTTATTTCTTCCCCTCTCCGAAAGAAGTTACTCATGAAGGGCATTATTTCACGCCCCTACGCAAGCCCCGCCGATTTTCACAAAGTCCGCAATTTGTTGATCACTACCTATTCGCTCAATGCCCCCGGCGTAAATTGGGAAATCCGCCGCTGGGATGGCAAACACTTTCACAATGATGATCTTTCATGGCAGCCGCACTGGGAGCAAACTCGCCGCCTGTGGGAAACCGACAGCGGCGAATTGGTTGGCGTGGTGAATCCCGAATACATCGGAAATTTCTACGTACAAATCCACCCCGATTACCGCGAATTGGAAAACGAGATGATCGCATGGGCGGAAACCGCGTGCGCGACCGGTGTTCCGCCGGTGGTGGAAACCTTCACATTCGATCATGATGCGCCGCGCAATCATGTTTTGAAGGCACGCGGCTACACGCGCCAAGACTCGACAGGAATGCTGCGACGGATGCGCTTCGGCAATCGTCATCTGCCGGTTGTCACACGCGCAGAGGGTTACGTCATAAGAGGAACAAGCCTCGCAGACGCGGCGGGACTCGCGGCGCTGTTGAATGCCGGATTTAACCGTACGATCCACAACGAGGCAGAACTGACGAATTTTATGAACTTTTCGCCTTCGTTCCGTCATGAACTCAACCTCGTTGCAGAGGCAGCAGACGGAACGCTCGCCGCGCATGTTGGCGTCACGATTGATCCGAGCTTGCGCTACGGCATCTTTGAACCGGTTGTCACGCATCCGGATCACCGCCGGAAAGGGTTGGCGCAAACGCTCATGATCGAGGGAATGCACCGCGCGAAAGTCGCAGGTGCGGGCGAAATGCTGGTCGATACGGGCGACGATCCCGGCGCGAATGCTTTTTATGATTCGATGGGCTTCGCCGAGGCGTATCTCGGTCACTACTGGAAAAAGACCATTCAAACGGGGGCATAATGTCAAGTAACGAAATTACGGTTGCCAACCTGAAACAGCGCGTCAAGCAGGGATGGACAGACCTGTGGGCGTTCCTCAATGATTTGGAGGACGCGGACTTTACGCAGAAGAAAGATCATGTCGGCTGGACGATCAAGGATCATGTTGTGCATATCGCGTTCTGGGAGGTGGGGATCGCGGCGATATTGAAGAAGGAATCGCGCACGGATGCGATGGGTTTCCCTGCGAGCATGTGGGATATGACGACGGACGCTATCAACGAGGCGATTCAAAAGCGCAGCCGAGGACTTTCGTGGGTGGAGGTCAAAGCGCTGACAGAGGAAACTCACGAGCGGCTGTTGAGCGCAATCGACGGCTTGGCGGATGAGGATTTGACGCGTCCGTATACGTATTTTGATCCGTCGGTGGATATTTCAGAACCGGTGCTCGAATATATTGTGGGGAACACTTTCGGGCATTACGAAGAACATCTGCCATGGATGCGGGCGATTGTTGACAGCGGGAAGAAATAGGCTTCAGGCATAAATAGCCCCCTCCTTGAATTTGGGGGGTGCCCCCCCTCACTCTGAGCCGTCCCTCTCCCACGCAAGCGCTGGCAGGGGTACAAGGTTAGGCAAAGTGGACAGGGCATGCCCTGTCCCTACAACGCTCATCGCCCCTCCACTGTCAGCTAAAATTTAGGAATCAAACCGCGTGACGATAATAGCGTGCTATGAT
>CALBRY010000560.1 GCA_937927665.1 uncultured Chloroflexota bacterium | reverse complement strand
CGGTTGTGGTGCTGTTCAGTGACGCAGGCGTTCCGACGACAATTCCGACACTTCCCGCCCGTGCAATCGTGTTATCGACAACGCTGCCGATGTAACCACCGTTGTAGTAGAAATCAAAGCCAACACCATTCACAATCGCGCCGAGTGTGAAACTCGTTTGACCCGCGACGATGTTCGGGTGGGCTGTCCAATCACGGATAACCGTTAGTTCGCCTTCGTTAACCACGCCAAAGCGCCAGAATCCCTGATCATTGACGATTACGGTGTAGTAACCGCTGCTGACTTGACGCAGCGCCAGCCCGACCGACCACCCGGAAGAGTTATCAATGTCGCTGAACTGCGCCTGAACATAGGCGTCGGTCATCGGGTCGGCAAATTGGTAAACCGCCGCACCGATCACGCGCTGACCGCTGATTGTGGCGATCAAGCTTTCTTCGGCAGTGACGATGCTCAGATCGTTGACAAGTTCCCACGCATCTTCTTGAGTAAATGCCTCATTCGCGGCGATTTCAGAAAAGCCGGGATAAGCGCGCAGCGTGTACTGTCCGCTCGATCCCTCGTAGCCGCTCACCTGAACGGTGTATGTGCCTGTGCGCGGAATGCTAATCGCTTCCAGCAGCGCATCACGCGACTCGGGGTAAGCATAATCGTCGTTGGTGAGGATCACCCGTCCGGTGCTGTCGAGCAGAGTCACAACAGGATCGAATTCACCTTCGGCGCGAACCGAAAGCGAAACAACCCCACCCGCGCTGGCAGTAAATGTATAGCTGTCAGTTTCGCCGGATGCAGCCTCACCGGCAATTTCGGCGGGAAGGGTGATCGGCTCGGCGGTCTGTGCGTAAACGCGTCCCAGACCGCCCAATAACAGGATCGCGCCTATCACAAGCGCAGCACGATTCATTCCGCGAGCATCCATTCAGGAAAGCGCGTTTCCACAGTTGTCAAATAGGTCTGGAAGTGTTCCAGCGTCATTTCTGCGCCTTCCATCCAGCGGTGCGTTTCCGCTTCCAATAGGCGGCGCTGTTCACCTGCGAGCCGCATTTCGCCGCGCATATCGCCAGCTTTCGCGCTCTCTTTGCGGCTGATCAGTTTCTTATAGCGATCGCTTCCGGGGAGTGTTTCGAGTGTGCTGGGCGAGACGAACGTATAAACGGCAAGAAAACGCCCTTCGCTTTCAAGCGCGCACGCAATCATCGACCAACCTTTTGGAATGCGCGTCCGCCGTTGGACTTCGAAGCGCCAGAATACCACCGTCGCCGAATCTTCAGCGTGAATATGCGATTGAACCGTGCCGCGCTTTTCAAAACGGATGCCTTGCTCATCAATGATGGCGACGCGTCCACTTTTCCAGCGTCCCTTGAGATAGCGCTCAAGCGGGATCGCGACCACCGCACCAGTGATGAATCCGGCAGCGAGCGCCATAATATTGAGTCCCTCGCTGATGATCAGAATGTTGACCGCAGAAAACCCGATCAGCCATGCAGCGATGAAAGCGAAGAGAACCACCAATCGAATACCGCCATGTTCGGCATCGACAGGGATGGTAAGCGCTTCATGTTGAGGAATAGATGTCTTGACGATGCTCATTCGTTTCCTAATTTGCGGGCGGCGATTATGACGCGGGAGGCATTCGCGTTCGCGGGATCAACCGCCTCAAAACGCGGACTGAAGACGCCTATTATCCCAAAATTCGCGCGCCCCAACAAGGCAGTGACCGCCTGTACGGGGAAACCTCGCAGTACCCGTTCGGCGGACTGCCGCACATACATTTGACTGCTGCGGCGGAAGATATGGACGGAGGCGGTAAGCGTTTGCCGATCATAATCGACATGCTGATTCGCTGTGACGAACAGATCCTCGGTATTCATCCAGATTGCGAACGGATGATTCGCCTGTTCCATTAAGCCTTGAATCGTGTGCATATCAAAAATGAACCACTTGTTTGTCCCCAACGCTTTCCAAACACCCTGAAACACCGCCTCTAGTTCGCGCAGACTGGCGAGTTCGTTCATCACATCGAGCGCGATTGCCATATCGTAATGTTCGCCCAACGACGGGAGCGCGCGAATATCGCCATGCCGCCATTCGACTCCAAACCCGCGCGCATCGAAACGCCGTGCCGCTTCGGTCAGCATTTCTGGCGAATGATCGATCCCGGTCAGGCTGTAACCTTTGGTTGCCAGCCATCGCGTCGCTACGCCTGTGCCGCAGCCGAGGTCGAGAATGTGTCTTCCTAGCCAATCACTGCCCTGTGCATAGTCGAGAAGCTGCGGTGTGAGCGTATCGGCAAATGCGGACAGACCGATCGTTTCGTAGATCGGCGCCAGAATCGCGTATTGGGACATAATTGTTGCCGCCTTATTGAAAAATGATGAGCGGTGCCACGCTGTATATGAGATCGATGCCGGGGCTGTATATAACAACACTGGCATAATCGAGGATATTCAATTCTTGAGGAATTTCATAATTCTGATTGCCATATGTGCCTTTGAGCGGACCTACGTCAAAATCGAGGTCGTTAAAGCGCATCTCTGCCGTGGTGGTGGGCGATAGAAACGCGGATAGGATCACGCGCAAATCGGAGTTATTGGCACTGGTGAAGTTTTCGAGGCGCAGCACTTTTCGATCGTCCGCGCCGATGTAGATCAAGGCGGTTCCCTGTGCGTACCGGATCGGGTCGAGTTGGGTAAATGCCCCGCGCGCGGCAAGCTCCGGGCTGTTCATCTCTGGCAGATCGGCATCAGCGGCAGGGGCAGGCGCGCCCGGCTGAAGCGCGGCAGTTACCATCCGCACGGCTGCATCGCGGTTGATGGCGGCGAGTGCGAAATAAGCACGCTGCTGATCGGGTGGAAGCAGCGCAAAACTGGTTTGTAGACGAGCGGGCAGACCGGGGAAGATTTCCTCTCCGCCGGATGTGGTCACGCTGGTATTTTGAACGTAGGGCTGCCAGAGTGGAAACGTGAACGTCGCCACAACCAGCAGAGCGCCGATCAATAGAATGAGTATTCGAAGCCGCATATCAGGGCTGACCTGTCGTTAAGCGCAGCGCAGTCTTCATTTACCGGCGGGTGGGCATCGAATAGCCCTGTCCTGCGACAGTCACGATGTAGGTGGGGTAGCGCGGGTTTTCTTCCAGCTTTTGGCGCAAGCGCGAAATATTCACGCGCAGCACCGAATAATCACCCTGAAACTGATCGCCCCACACAGAACGCAGCAGTTCATCATGCGAAATCGTTTGTCCGGCGCGCCGCATCAGCAGCACCAGAATATCGTATTCCGTCGGGGTGAGCATCAACTTTTTACCCCGGATAATCGCCTGACGCTTGACGAGATCAAGTTCAAGGTTACGCAGCGTCAAACGCGGTTCGGTGGCGGGAGTCCAGCGCACGCGGCGCAGCAGCGCGCCAACACGGGCGACTAGCTCCTCCGGCGAAAACGGCTTATCCACATAATCATCAGCGCCCGCTTCCAGCGCGATGACTTTATCGCGCTCCTGCGTGTGCCCGCTGATGACGATCATTGGCAGCGATGAGTTCTCCCGCACCTGACGCAGCAGTTCCAGCCCATTCATGTCCGGCAGATTCAAGTCGAGCAGGACAAGATCAGGTTGAGCGGAGGCGATCTCTTGAAGCGCATCCTGTGCCGATTCGACAGCGACCGTTGTATAGCCCGCTGTCTCCAAAAGGATGCTGACAACCTGAGTGGTATCCTCATCGTCTTCAACGATCAAGATCTGTTGGCTTGATAGATGCGCTGTTTGCACCATGATTCCTAGGTTTGCGTTACTGTTTTCAAACGCTCAGTCAACATAGCGTAATTAAAGCACAGAACGGGTCTTTTGTCGAAAGCAGAATGGTTAAACATTTGTGGTGGAGTCATAGTTCGCTCGAAATTCAAAAGAGAAAGGTGGATGGCATGCGGTTGACCCTCATTCGCAACGCGACTCTCGTCATGGATTATGGCAAGCGGCGATTTCTGTTTGATCCCTACTTCGCCCCCCGGTTTTCGCTCCGGTCGTTCACAGGGCGTTCTCAGAACCCCATGGTTGACCTGCCGTTTTCCCACGAGCAAATCTTGGATGGCGTAGAAATCGTGCTGATTTCACACTTGCATACCGATCATTTTGACGCCATCGCGCAGGAGGCGATCCCGAAGTCTCTGCCCATTTACTGCCAACCGGGGGATGAAGAAACGATCCGCAGCAAAGGTTTTTCTGACGTAACTCCCATTGCCGATCACCTGACATGGAACGGTATTTCGATCGCGCGCACGGAAGGGCATCATGGACGCGAGGCGATTGAGGGATTAATGGGGAAGGTAAGTGGGTGGGTGCTTTCGGCGGATGACGAGCCGACCTTGTACTGGGCAGGGGATACCGTGCTGTGTGACGAAGTTCGCAGCGCCATCCAGTTGTATGCACCTGACATCATGATCACTCATTCCAGCGGCGCGATGTGGAATGATCCTACGCATGAAGGTCAGCGCGGATTGATTGTGATGGACGCTGCACAAACTATCGAAACTGCCGCGCTGCTTCCTCCATCAAGCTGCCTGATCGCTCACCATATGGAAGCGCTCGATCATGGCACGGTGACCCGCGCTGATTTGAGACAGGCTGCGAATGAGGCTGGTCTTTCACCGGAACGACTGCGTATTCCTGCTGATGGAGAGACACTCAATCTAGCGGTCATTGGTTCATAGTGCCGGGAACATCGTGTTTGGTGTCGCTTTGTAGGACAATACGCCCGTGTGCGTTGGTGGATGCTGGAGCGTTTGGCGCTTCTTAATGATATAGGAGTCGATTGGTGAACACGATTTCGTTTATGACCGCAAATTTTGTGGCGCGTCAGCTTGGCTATCATATGACCGAAGGTTGGGGGCAGGGCGACAGCGCGACCCAGGCATACTTTCGCCCATTGGCGACCTATGCCGATCGTTTCGGGGCGCTGTTGGATGAAGTTCAGGCGATGGGGTTTAGTGAAATCGATATTTGGGGCGCGCATCTTCACCCGGAATGGGCGACGGATGAACACATTCGCATCGCGCGCGATTTGCTCAACCTGCATGGTCTGAAGGCGATCAGTGTAGCAGGGTGGTGGGATACACTCACCGATTTTGAGCGCTCGTGCAAGATCGCGGTGGGAATTGGGGCGGGCGTACTGGGTGGCGGCGGCGGTTTGATCGAACATGATCGCGCCGGATTGGTTCGCCTGCTCGAAAAGTACGATCTGCGCTACGGATTGGAAAATCACCCGGAAAAAACGCCGGAAGAAGTGCTTGCACGGTTGGGGGATTCGGCGGGTGGTCGCATCGGGGTAACACTGGATACGGGTTGGTTCGGTACACAGGGCTATGATGCGGCGGAAGCGATCAAACGCTTGGCGGATCGACTGGTTTATCTTCATCTGAAAGATGTCTTATCTGTCGGCACACATATAACCTGCCGTTTTGGGACGGGCGTTGTGCCGATTGAACGATGCGCGGCTGTCGTGAAAGAAATTGGCTATCAGGGTGGGATCAGCATTGAACACGAGCCGGACGACAGCAACCCGACCGAGGATGTGAAAGCGAGCCTTGCGCTTTTGCGCGGGTGGCTCAAATGAGGGGGAAAATCTCATGAGCGACAAACTCGGCATTGCCATTATTGGCACGGGCAATATCGCCAAAGGGTATGTCACCGACCTCCTGACGTATCCTGAAATCGAAATTACAGGTGTCAACGACATTGATACAGCGCGGGCACAGGCATTCGCGGCGGAACACGGCGTGACAGCCTATCCGAATGGGGACGCGCTCCTCAATGATCCGCGTGTGCAGATTGTGGTCAATTTAACACCGCATTTCGCGCATCGCGATGTGACCGAAATGGCGCTCAAGGCGGGTAAGCACGTATACAGCGAAAAACCGATCGCGCTCACATCGGCGGACGCGTGGGGATTGGTCGATTTGGCGCGGGAGCGTGGGCTGCGTTTGGCATGTTCACCATTTACGCCGATTGGCGACGCGCAGCAGACCGCATGGGCGCTTATTCGTCAGGGCAAGCTCGGCAAGGTGCGTGTGGTCTATGGCGAGGCGAATTGGGGGCGCATTGAATCGTGGCATCCCGCACCCATTCCGTTTTACGAAGTCGGCGCGTTTTTCGATGTGGGGGTGTACTTGCTGGCACTCGTGACCACGCTCTTTGGCGCAGCGCGCAAGGTGTGGTCTTATGGCGCGCTCGTGCTGCCGGATCGCGTCACGAAGGACGGGCAGCCCTACACGCTGACCACTCCCGATTGGCAGCTAGCGATCCTCGAAATGGCGGATGGAACTCAAGTGCGCATCACCTCCGATTTTTATGTCTCCAACAACAGTACGCGCCAAACCGGAATAGAATTTCATGGGGATGCCGGATCGCTGTATATGGAGTCGTTCTTCCTGTTCGATTCACCGCTGCTTTACGCCCCATTCGGCGAAGCGCTCCAGCCGATCGAATTCATGCGCGCTCCGTATCGGGGTATTCCGTGGGGGCGCGGTGTGCTGGAATTGGCAAATGCGATCCGTGAAGGGCGTCCGCACCGTTTCACGGGGGAGCAAGCCGCGCACATCACCGATATTTTGACAGCGGCGGATCAAAGTCAGGAGACAGGGCAGGCGGTGACTCTTACGAGCGATTTTCCGCCGCCAATGCCGGAAGATTGGGCGCGCGGGTAGTGACGCAGAATCAAAAGAGACAGGTCATGTACCTGTCTCTTAAATATTGTGGGCGCAAAGGGACTCGAACCCCTGACCCCCCCGGTGTAAACGGGATGCTCTGGCCAACTGAGCTATGCACCCAACATCAGATCTATTCTATAACAGCCATTCCGGTTTATCAATGCCGTGTCCTTATTGACCCTTTATGGCACACCATTACTCGTCTACAATGGCTCTGATTAATTTCCCGCTTTCCCTAAAGGCTGACGTATGCCGTACTCGATTCGCCTTCTGAACCCTGATATGGATTTTCCGCGTCTCGGTGAGCTATATACTTTGGTGTCAACCCAGAAATACACAGCCGACCTGCTCCATGAGTACGAGTCAAC
>CALBRY010000559.1 GCA_937927665.1 uncultured Chloroflexota bacterium | reverse complement strand
GTTTACACCGCGTTGTGAATGCCTCGGTTCTCAAAAACAGCACCGAGGCACAAACCCCGGTGCTGTTGAAGCCATTACTGCCCGATGATCGGCGCGTCGCGTAGGCTCATATTCACAACCCCACTCACGTAGCGTCCTTCGCGTGCGTCACCGGGTACCACAAGGCGAATCGAACCCGGTGCATCGGCAATCGGTGCGCCATTCTCTTCATAGGCGACCAAAATCGGCTGATTGCCATACTCCGGATCAATTTCACCCCAAGCGATAACCGCCTGATAACCGTCGGCGGCGGTGACGACGATAAAGGTGCTGATGCGATCATTGCGCACATCGGCGTTCAAATTGGGTTGAGCAGCGCTGATCACCAACCACAGCGGGACACCTGTGAAGGAGGTCGAGACGGTATCGGTACCGCTCAAATAGGTCACATCGATGGTTTGTGAGGAGAAATGGTTCCGCAGATCGTCTGCCGTCAGTGTGATAGGGTTCAAGACCTGCCCATCTACTGTGAAGGCGGTGTTCCCTTCTGGCAGTGTCACGGTATAAGGCACTTCCGGGATACGAACGGAGATAAAGTTCCAGCTAACCAGAATATCCTGTCCGGCGTCCGACAGCACATAATCGATAAACGCCTGTGCCAGTTCAGGATATGCGCTGTCATTTGTGATAGCAATCGGGTAGGTGGCGATCGTATTCAAGTAATCAGGGATCGGAATGGCGATCACCTGATCGCTGATATCGGGTGTTACATCGGAGATGTAGACAATGCCTGCATCTGCTTCACCCAATGCCACTTTTGCCGCGACCTGCCGCACATTATCCTCTTCCGAAACCACGTTCGCTATCACCGCCGCGCTGTACGCTTCGCCGTAAGCAGGATCAGCGGCAAGACGCTGCAACATCGTGTCGGTATAGGTTCGTACCGGCACATCAGGCGCGGCAATGACGAGCTTCACACCTTCTGCTGCGAGGTCGCGCAGCGTGACAATACCAGCCGGATTATCGATCGGCACAATGAGGACAAGACGGTTTTTTACGAAAGTACGCGGGCTTCCGGCGATGCGCTCGGCATCGCGGGCGACGTTCATCTGCGTGTTGTTGGCGCTGGCAAATACATCGGCGGGCGCACCTTCGGCAAGTTGAGCGGCAAGTGTCGATGAGCTGCCGAAGCTAAACAGGATATCCACACCGGCGTTCTCTGCTTCAAAGACCGTGGCGATTTCTTCAAAGGCGTCGGTGAGGGATGCCGCAGCAAAGACGGTGAGGGTCCGACTTTCCTGTGCGCTGACAGCAAAGGTTCCGACCAGCAGGGCAATGAGCACCACAACCAGCAAGCGTTTCTTCATCAATCGGTTCCTTAGGTTTTATGTAGCCTGCAAGACCAACTCGCAGCGGTCAATCCATGCCATGACTGCCTCAAGTTGGGCGATCACCATATCTGCTGCTAGATAGCCCATTCCATTCGGCGTGTTCGCTTGAGCGCTTTGTATCCGTGTGTGCTCTACCTGACAGGCAGCACGTTGTTGAGCGATGATCGGTTCTATCGGGTGTTTCAACAGTTGAGCAATATAAAGCCGACTCAAAAACTCCACTCGGATACGTCGAACGCTGGGAGAAGGAGTCGCAGTATTCAACCAGTCATCAAGGATTTCCCACCCATGCGCGGTAATCGAGTATTCAATACGGGTAGGAGCATTGTCTGACTGCTGTTCAACCCCGCTGATCCATTGCAGCCGTTCAAGGCGTTTTAATACCGCGTACAACTGACTGGTACTGAGTTTCCATACATTGCCTAACCGCTGCGGATCGTGAAATACCTCGAGGAGTTGATACCCATGTTGTGAATGTGCGGCGAGCAGTCCCAAAATTGTTTCATCAGGTGTCAATGCACTCATATCATTATTCCATTATGGAATAGTGTCTATTCTAGTATGGAATAGACAAACCGGCAAGATATAGACAAGCTGTTTGGACGGAAAACCATTTCTATCACGATCAGGATAAACCTAACCGAACCAAATTTCTTGTCAAGCCTGCTTCAACGTTTGTGATTCAGGGAGTATGCTTGCCGTTCAGGTTGTGACCCCGGGAAATGCGTGATCCTATGGTTGACTCAGCTTCCCATTCCCCCCATAATGCTCGTGACTGTCAACAAAATGCGTTCAATTGAATGACTCAAACAAAATTCCCCGCGCTCGCTATCGCTGGTATTCCTATCTCAACGCCTCTCACCCTCGCGCCGATGGCGGGACAGACGAATTACGCAATGCGCCAGCTTTGCCGCGAAATCGGCGGCGTGGGCTTGACGTGTACAGAGCTTTTGTCGAGCCAAGCGATCAAATACGGAAGCAAAAAGACGTTCCAGATGTTCGATTGGCAGGAAGACGAACATCCCGTCGCCGTGCAGTTGTTCGGCGCTGATGTGGATATGATGGCGCTTGCCGCAAAAGTGGTGGCGGATAACGGCGCAGACATCATCGACATCAATATGGGATGCTGGGTGCCGAAAGTCGCCAAGCAGGGTGCGGGTGCGGCATTACTCCGCGATGTTTGCACGGCGACCGCTGTGGTTGAATCCGTCGTTAATGCGGTGAATATTCCTGTCACCGTCAAGGTGCGCGCCGGATGGGATCGTGAAAACCCCACCTGTATCGAATTTGCGCAAGCGGCGGAGCGCGCCGGAGTTAAGGCGATCGCCGTTCACGCCCGCTTTGCGACACAAGGTTTTCAGGGTCACGCCGATTGGTCATGGATTCGCCGCGTAAAAGAAGCGGTCAGCATCCCCGTGATCGGCAACGGCGACGTGGAAACGCCCGAAGATGCCGCGCGCATGTTCGCGGAAACCGGCTGCGACGCCGTCATGATCGGACGGGCGGCATTAGGCAATCCGTGGCTGTTCCGCGATATTCAACATTATCTCGAAACAGGCGAGAAACTCGCGCCGCCAACATCTCAAGAACGCGCATGGGCGGCGATCCGCCATGCCCGCTTGACGTTGGAGACGACGAAACTGCCGGAAAAGACCGCGATCTACGAACTGCGCGGTCAACTCACCAAATATGTGATCAATGTGCCGGGTGCGCCGCGCATCCGTGAAGCGCTCGTCAAAGTCGCATCGCTCGACCAGATCGAAGCGCTGCTGCTGCCGCTCACCGAATCCGCATAGAAACATCAACGCAAAGCCGCTCGTAATCCTGGCTTGTCCTGCGTTGATGTTTTGACGTAGTTCTCCCCTTTGCGTTAAAGTGCTGCTTTTCTTCAATGATTTAGGAGCAGGCAGCAAATGACACGCGCATTCATTATTGACACCGATACCGCTTCCGATGACGCGGTCGCCCTGATTATGGCGCTGCGGGCGCGCAGTTTTGGCTATGATGTCGATGTAAAAGCGATCACCGTCGTCAACGGGAACATGCCCGTCGATCAGGGCGTGCAAAATGCACTCTACTCCGCCGAACTGTGCGGATCAGATGTGCCGGTCTATCGCGGGGTGGATCGTCCCCTGATGCGCGCCCCGGTGTATGCCTACTGGTTTCATGGCAACGACGGCTTATCGGATCGCGGTTTCGCGCCGACGCGCCGCATTCAGCCGAATCCCGGTCACGCGGTTGACGCGATGATCGCCGTGATCAAGGCGAATCCGGGGATCACGCTGGTGACGCTTGGACCGCTGACGAATGTCGCGCTGGCAGTCTCACGCGCGCCGGAGATCGCCAAGCTGGTCGAACGCTGCGTGGTGATGGGCGGCGCGGCTTGCACAAGCGGCAATGTCACCCCGGCGGCGGAGTACAACATCTGGGTTGATCCCGAAGCGGCGCGGATCGTGTTTCACAGCGGGATGCCCGTCGAGATTGCGGGGTGGGAATTGTGCCGGGGTGAAGCGGCGCTCACACCCGCCGAGATGGACGAAGTGCGCGCGATTGGCACGCCGCTGGCGCACTTTGCGATGGACTCGAATATGCGGGCGATGCAAGCCGCTTATGAGCAGTCAGGTGAATACGGGCTGACGCTGCCCGATCCGGTAGCGATGGCGATTGCGCTTGATCCCGAAGCCTCGCCGGATCGCTCACGGCATTATGTCGATATCGAAACGGTGAGCGAACTCACGCGCGGCATGACGGTCGTGGATCGCTTTGGCGTGTCGGTCGATGAGCGGAACACAATCGCGTGGGGCGATATCGTTGCCCGCGAGAAAAATGTCACGGTGTGCTGGTCGCTCGATATTCCCAAATGGAAGGCGATGCTGCACGCGGCGCTGAAGTAAATCAATGAATTCAGGAACACAGCGAGTCGCGCTCGCTGTGTTCTTCAAAATTTTCTTCGTCTAACACCCCGAAGAGCACATCTCAATCGTCGGAAGCATCTCAATCATTACGGTTTGCAGCGTCTCGCGTCCGCGTGAGTCCGCGAAGCCCGCCATCACAATGTATTCCCCGCGCTGGATTTCCGCAGCGATGAACATGGTTTCGGTTTCGCGCCCGTCGCTCGACTCGATGTCCGACTTAAGGATCGCATACGGAATGTCGTCAATCACCCCTGTCTCGACAGGCTCGATCACAAGCTGATTTTCCAGCACATCATATTCGACCAGATAATCCATCCATGCGCGGTACTCGTACCCAACAATCGCGGCGGGATCGCCCAAATTGTCATACGCGCTGGCGTAGATCAGCCGGATCAAATAACTGCCCTCCTCGCGGTCAAAGGCGAGATTGTCCAACTGCACACGACCATCGCTGTACACCATCACAAGCTGCGGATTGTCAAACTCCGTCACCGTCCAGCCATCCGGGTAGCTAAAAACAAAATAACCGTTGTCGAATTCTTCAAGGCTTCCGCCCTTCGTGTCTTGCGCGGCGGCGCTGGATACCAGAATCACGCTGATCGCGGCGATCATCATAAACACCCACAGCGGTCTTGTCCGTGTCATGTTCGTTTTGTCCTCTCTCGTTTCTGCGCTGCAAACCATCGATTCACAGCATACTCGATTTTGGCATCGGCGCTGACCGCCGTTTCGCAAACCACGCCGCGAATGTGGTATCTTCACATCAAGCACACGGCAGACAAGCAGAGGGGGTAGGGCGTCATGCGTCTTGCGGTGATCGCGGATATTCATGGCAATTTAATCGCGCTGGAAACGGTTTTAGCGGATCTGGAGCAGAGCGGCGGGTGGGATCACCTGTGGATGCTCGGTGATGTGGCAGCATTCGGGGCGCGTCCGGCGGAGTGTATCCGGCGGATCAAAGGGCTGGCGGATGCGGCGGAGGCGAATGGCAAAAAACACACGGTGCGCTTCGTACGCGGCAACACCGATCGTTATCTGGTGACTGGCGCGCGTCCCCAGAGCAAGCCCGCCGACGATCAAGAAGCATTGGAGAAATTGCGAAAAACCGCCGCGATCAATAATGCGGCGCTTCTGTGGGGCTTGGGTCAACTTGAATACGCCGATTACGAAGTGTTGAAGAAACTCGGCAGTGAATGCGATCTGCATGTGCCGGGTTACGGCTACGTGATCGGGTATCACGGCACGCCGGGCGACGACGAAGGTATGCACATCATGCCGAACACCCCTGACGAAGAAGCCGCCGATGCGCTCCTTGACCGCGAAGGGCGTTTAGGAATCGGCGCGCATATCCATGTACAAATGGATCGCATGCTGCCGGGGGATTGGCGCGCGATCAACGTTGGCAGTGTCGGCATGTCGTTCGATAAGCCGGGTTATGCCGAGTTCGGCATTTTCACATTCGAAGGAAGCGACGTGCAGGTTGATCTGCGGTCGATTCCGGTGGATGTCGAGGCGGCGATCGGGGACTTGGCGGCGGTCGGGTATCCGAGCATCGATTTTATCGCCGATCGCTACCGCAACGGTGTGAAGTCGTAGCGAAGGACAGAAAATCGTCAACGCAAAGGCGCGAAGACTTCTTGGCGGCTTCGCGCCTTTGCGCTCATGCCCTTTGCGTTAATTGTGTTGTGGTTATCATTTGCTGTATCTGAGGAATCATGCCAGACCGGGACAAATTACTGAGCGATCTTGAGGGGCTGAAGCGCTACGGTGTGCTGCTGTCGGTTCAAATGGGGGGCATCCCCAACGAAATCCAACTGATCTTCCAAACGGCGGAATATGACGAAGCGGCACAAGGACTGCGCCCGCTCAACAACTACGTGATCCGCGCCTTAGGTGTGCGCGAACATAAGGTCAGCGTGGGATTGTTCGGGCGGCTTACCTTTATGGATGATCACCCGCTTTTGATCCACCACAATACGCCGCGTGTCGCCGTGATGTTTGATGGCGCGCCTGCCGATGTCAACGAGATGGCGCTTGATCTCCAACAGGCGTATATCAGCACCTTTACGGTATGGCGGCATTTAGCCGAAATGAGCAGCGACCTGAACACGACGATCCCGCTCACCGAACTGCTCGCCAAAGATGACGGCGAAGGCAGTAAGATGCTCGGCGTAATGCCCAAGCCGCTGGCGGATCGTATCGAAAAAGTGCTGGCGCATCACGGCTTGACCTATCACAGCGCACAAGACCCCGATTGGACAGACAAGGACGAGCATGGGCGCTCTCAGCTTTCCAAAGTCCTGCTGATCGATCAAAGCTATGTCGTCTCATTGGATTTCAGCGTCGAACAATTGGGTAAACGTCCATGATCGCTGCCATACGCCAGAATTTGCGTGATCTACCGGGGGCGATAACGCTCCCGGCTGTTTTATCCGGGTTGCTGGTGATCGTCATCGGCTATTCCGCCTCGCTGGTGATCGTCTTTCAAGCGGCGGCGAATGCCAGCCTGACCCCGTCGCAAACGTCAAGCTGGGTGTTGGCGATCACGATCGGATCGGGCATAAGCGGCATCCTCATGAGCTTATGGTTTCGCCAGCCGATCGCGGCGGCATGGTCAACCCCGGCGGCGGCGCTGCTCGTGGATGGACTCGCGCATTTCAGCTACCCTGAAGCAATCGGCGCATTCATCCTCGCGGGGATTGCGGTCACGATTCTGGGCTTTTCCGGCTTATTCGGGCGGGCGATGGCGATCGTACCGCAGCCGATCGTGATGGGGATGTTGGCGGGGATTCTGTTTCGATTCGGCGTCGGCGCGTTCAACGCGATCCCGACCGCGCCCTTGATCGTCCTGCCGATGATCGCCGTGTTTTTCGTGCTGCGGCGGATCAAATTCCGCGCACCTGCTCCGGCGGCGCTCCTCGTCGGGGTGATCATGGCGGCGCTCACCGGAACGATCCATCTGGAAACATTCACGCTCAGCGCCGCCGCGCCTGAACTGACGATGCCTGTATTCAGCGTCGAAGCGGCATTGAGCCTCGCGCTGCCGATCTTCGCGCTGGCGATCACCGCGCAGAACGCCCCCGGTTTAGCCGTCCTGCGCGCCAGCGGCTATAACGCGCCAATCGATAAAGCGCTGATCGTGACGGGAATCGTCTCGGTGATCGGCGCGCCGTTCGGTGGGCACGGTATCACGCTGGCGGCGATCACGGCGGCGTTGGTGACGAATCATGACGCGCACCCTGACCCCGATAAGCGCTACTCGGCGGGGGTTTCGGCGGGGGTGTGGTATATCGTGACGGGGATATTCGGGGCGGCGCTGGTGGCGCTGTTTGCAGGCTTGCCCGCCGCGTTGATCGCGGCGACGGCGGGATTAGGCTTGTTCACCGCGATTGCCGGATCGATGAGCGGCGCGATGGCAGAGCCGACCGGACGCGAAGGGGCACTCGCGGCGCTCCTGTGTACGGCGGCGAACTTCACCCTGTTTGGGATCGGCGCGCCGTTCTGGGGCTTGGTGTTCGGCGTGATCGTGCATTGGGTGATGACGGGAAAGATCAGCGGGAAGCAGGCGTAAACCGCCTGTTTGCCCGCCGCCCCTCTCCGCTGGCGCAGAGAAGAGGGGCGGGATTTTATGTCGGTTTATGACAGTGCATCACAAGGGTTGTGTTAGCAGCCTTGTGTCATAATTGTGAGACGATTCCCGATCACCACACACCGGGGAGCAGACGATAGCGCGTGCGCTGCGCGAACTCACGATAGCCGGGGAGTTCTGCTTGCAGCGTGCGATCTTCCAGCGCCGTGCGTACGACGAACAACCCCGCCGCGAACACCGCCGGAATCAGCGCCGCCCATGTGCCGAGCACAAACGGCACAGCGAGAAAATGCAGGATCACACCGAGATAACCGGGATGACGCACATAGCGATACGCGCCTTGATCCGCGACATGATGCCCGCCTTCGGTATCGATCTTGACGGTTGGCGCGAAAAAGCGGTTCGATGCCATGCCCCATGCCAGCGGCACAAAGCCGATCATCAGGAGCGCGATCCCCAACAGGCGAACGATTAGCGAGGTTTCGCCTGACCACTGATTACGATAATCGAGTCCCGCGACGATGGGCACGATGAACAGCATCAGCGTGTAGATCGTCACGATCACCATGTCCCACTTTTTCGCGCCGCTGGTGATCGCTTTGGTGGGTTTGCCGCGCTCGTTGAATAAGCCGGGATTCGTGCGCGCTACGTAGATATTCAGCGCCGTCCAGCCGATCAGGGAAGCGGCGGCGTAAATCCACGCCCAATCCCATGACCATGTTCCCGCCACAAGGAACAGCGGCAGCGCTGTGATCACGACAATGCTGGTATTGCGAGCAATCGTGTTGTAACCGTACTTATTCAGAGGCTCTTTCTGCGCGGTTTCGGGTTGTTTCGTCATGATTCGTACTTTCATTCAGGGGAGTTGTGAAGCGGATTCAAAACCGCCGCTTCGTGATTCAGTGTACGCGCATTTTAAGCCGGGGATTCCGTCCGATTCTGGGGTTGACGAGGGCGCGGATTTATCTCCATAAGCTTCGATGCGAGAGGAAGAATCACCCGGTTACGCTGCCCCGATCTGGAACGGGTAACGCGGTTTGCGCCCCTCTTCGAATTCGGAGAGGGGCGGCACGCGCGGCGTACGGGGTGAGGGCAAAGCCGCTACAGCACCGGCACTTTCGTATGCCACTCGGTTGAGCTTTCGTAAGCATAGGCGGCGCGCAAAAGCGTTTCTTCGTCGAATGCGGGCGCGATCAACTGCAAGCCAACCGGCAGCCCTTCTTCGTCAAAGCCGCACGGCACGCTGATTCCCGGCACACCCGCGAGGCTGGCGGGGAGCGTAAACACATCTTCCAGATACATCGAAAGCGGATCGGTCGTTTTGCTGCCGATTGCGAATGCGCTGTGCGGAGTCACCGGGGCGGCGATCACATCTACCGATTCAAACGCTGTCTCAAAATCGCGCTTGATCAGCGTGCGAACCTGCTGCGCCTTCGCGTAGAACGCATCATAATAACCTGCTGACAGTGCATACGTGCCGAGCATAATCCGCCGCTTCACTTCCGGTCCAAATTGAGCGCGGGTCGCCTTGTAGGTCGCCAGCATATCGCCTTTTTCGATGCGCGGACCGAAGCGTATCCCGTCAAAGCGGGCGAGGTTGGCGCTCGCTTCTGCCGGGGCGATGATGTAATAGACAGGCAGTGAGTACGATGTATGCGGCAGACTGATCGGGTGAATCGTCGCGCCGAGCGATTCGAGGTGCGCGATGGCGGCGCGGATATGCTGCTCAACCGATTTCGAAATGCCTTCGATGAAATATTCTTTCGGCACACCGATCCGCAGTCCTTTGATCCCGCCGCGTATTCCGGCGAGATAATCCGGCACGGGGGTATCCATGCTCGTCGCATCACGCGGGTCTTTTCCGGCGATCACCTGAAGCATCCGCGCCGCATCTTCGACCGTGCGGGCGATAGGACCCGGACAATCGAGCGATGATCCGAACGCGATCAACCCGTAGCGGCTCACACGCCCATAAGACGGCTTAAGCCCGACAATGCCGCAGAACGCAGCAGGGGTGCGGATCGATCCGCCTGTATCCGTGCCAATCGCGGCGGATGCCATACCCGCAGATACCGCCGCTGCCGATCCGCCTGACGAACCGCCGGGGACGCGATCGGTGTTCCACGGGTTGCGTGTGACGAAGTAGGACGAGTTTTCGGTCGATGACCCCATCGCAAATTCATCGAGATTGGTCTTGCCGAGGATGATCGCCCCCGCCGCTTCGAGTCGTTCCACCAGCGACGCCGAAAACACAGGCGTATAGCCTTTCAGAATTTGACTTCCGGCGGTGGTCGGAATATCGCGGGTAGAGAGAATATCCTTGAGCGCGATCGGGATACCGAGAAGCGGGCGATCATCTCCGGCGGCGCGTGCTTGATCCGCGCGTGCGGCGGCTTCGAGGGCACGTTCGCGCGTCACGGTCAAATAAGCGCCGATCCGTGAATCGTGCGCGTCGATGCGCTCCAGAAAAGCGCGGGTCAGGTCAACGGCGGAAAGATCGCGGCGGCGAAGCGCTTCCAATGCGCCCGTGATCGTTAAGTGAATAGGGTGTGTCATGCGGTTGGTTTCCGAATGCTGGATTCGATTGTAAAGTATGGGCTGTATTTTAGCGCATTCTGGTATACTCTCGCTCAAGTTCGACTTCGCCATCTTTCTTGACGGAACTTTCGCACAAATGCCCCCTATACTCGAAGTAATCCGACGTGCGATCGATTTTTGTGCCGCATCGACGATGGATTCCGTACCAAAGTTCTGGGACTATGGCATCTCTAATTATCCTATCCCCGCTGGAACATATTCACGCCGCTGTGCGTGAGGTGGTTCTTGCTTGGAAGCTAAATGTCGAAATCACCTCATGTTATAGCTGCACAGAATCAATCGATTGTCTAAATATGGCATCTTCCACGGTGGTTCTGCTCGATCAGCAGAGTCAAGCCGTGTGGGAGGGGCATTATTCCGCCGCGCATCGTGCCAGCATCCGCACCGTCTTACTGGTGGGACGGATGACGCCAGAGGTGTATCGGGAAGCAATCGAACACGGCATGATCGATGCGGTCGCCCTCGACGAAATCGAACGACTGCCGCAAATCCTGATCCGCGAAAATGCTGATTCCGCGCGTTTTCTGGGGACGCAGGCGGTTGAACTGCGGACGGCGTTGGAAAACATGTCCAAGTCCGTCATTTTGATCGACCCCGATACCACGATCCGCCTCTTCAACCAGCGCGCCTATGATTTCAATCGCCAGTTCTACGGGATTGAAACGAAAGCAGGGATGCGGATCATCGATATGCTGCCCGAACAAGGGCAGCACGCATTCCAGCGGCGGCTCGATCAGGCGCTAGCCGGTCAATCGCTCCAATTCGATATGATGTCGCATGATAGGGCGCACGATTTCGCATTTGAGTTTCATCCGGTTATGTCTGCCGATGGTCAAGTGATCGCGATCAATCTCATCTATGAGGACATCAGCCAGCGCAAAGCAATTGAGCGTCAATCTCAGCTTTATGCAAGCGTGTATCAAAACATCACCGATGCTGTGATCGTCACCGACTTGAATTACATGGTTGTGACGTGGAATCCAGCGGCGGAAAAACTCTACGGTTGGCGCGCCGAAGAGGTGATCGGTAACCCGGTTCAACATTATGTACAAACCCAGTTTGATTCGCTGGAAACTGTCCAGCAATCACAAACCGAACTGTTTGAAAAAGGAAGCTGGGAATCTTCAAATCTCATCCAGCACCACCGCGACGGAACGCCGATTTGTGTCAGCAGTTCTGTCACCATCTTGAAGGATTCTAAGGGGGTGCCGCACAGCATCGTCGCCTGTAATCATGACATTACCGAGCTGCACAACGCTGAACAATCGCTGCGAGAAACACTCGAACGCGAACGCGAACTCAACAACTTAAAAACACGCTTCGTCTCGATGGCGTCGCACGAGTTTCGTACACCTTTAGCGACGATTTTGACGGCGGCTGAGACGGTCGCTATCTATCGTCACCGCATGATCGACACACAAATTGACGAACGACTGGATCGCATTCGGCGTCAAGTGCTGCATATGACGGGTATCATTGATGATGTCTTGCAGCTTACGCGCATGGGGACGGATCATGTGCCGCTGAAGCTGATCTATGCGGATTTTGCGGGCTTCTGTCGGGATATTCTTGTCGAAATTGAGGCGGGAGGGTCAGAAAATCGCAGAGTCACGATCACCGGCGCGCACGCCCCGATTTTCACCTATTTTGATCAGCGATCCATGCGACAGGCGATCACCAATGTCATCTCGAATGCGCTCAAGTATTCGACAGCCGAAACACAGGTTGAACTTGCGCTGAGACAGGGGCAGGATCAAATCCTGTTGGATATTCATGATCACGGGATCGGCATCCCGGCAGAAGATATCCCGCATCTATTCGAACCCTTTCACCGGGCGGGAAATGTCGGCGCGATTTCCGGCACGGGCTTAGGCTTATCGATCACCAAACAGGCGATCAGCCTTCACGGCGGCGAGATCACGATCCAGAGCGTGCCGGATCAAGGAACGACCGTGACCTTGATGATCCCGGTCGTCCTGACATCAACCTCATTTACCGAACCGCGCCCGCCGCCGATGGGCTAACACTTCTTACGCGGAAGTCGTCGTTTCTGACTCAACAAACACCAGCGTTTGACCGTCGCTCGTCGTAATCGTAAGCTGACCGTCGGTTCGCGCATACGTCACCGTCCCGCTGAGAGTCTGCAAAAATGCTGATTCCTGTGCTGTTATGGCGGAATCGGCGCAAGCGCGTTCGGTGACGAGCATCCGCACGAACGTGAGATGTTCCCCATCATCCTGATAGCCGCCGCTGTAGTTGTTGCAGCCGCCCAATCCGCTGATTTGATTTTCCGCGCTAAATTCCAGCGTGATCGCGCTGCCGCTGATCACCTCCGCGCCGTTCAGCGTGACCAGCGTCCACGATGTTTCCGCCAGCGTCAGCACGCGGCTGAATACCAGCGCCCCGCCGTCGCTCAATGTGATCGTGAGCGTATCGCCGTCCAGCGTGTAGGATTGCGCGGCTTGCAGCGCCGTGAAGTAGGCTGTTTCCTGTGCATTCTCATTTTCGGCGGGACACGCAATCCGCGTACTCAGCACCTCGTTGATCTGGATCGCTTCGCCTGTCACTTGATAATTGGTGCGGAAGGTGTTGCATCCGCCGCTGCCGTTTGCAATGCCTGTAGTGCCGAATAGAACCGTTAAGCGCGTCCCTTCGATTACATCCGCGCCGTTCAGCGTGACCAACTCCCACACGCTGCCCGCCAATGTATTGAGGGGCGCAAATACGAGTTCCTGTCCTTCTCCATAGCTGATCGTGAGTGCGTCAGCGGTGCGGGTATATGCCGATGCCGCTTGCAGCGCGGCGAAATAGACTTGTTCTTGTGCGAGTGTGCCTTCACAGGCGATCATCGTGCTGAATACGCCCGACACGCTGATCGTGGTGTCATCTGCCGAATATGCGCCGCCGTAATGGTTGCATCCGCCCGTGCCGCCGAGACTGCTGTCAACGCCAAAAATCAGCGTGATGCTTGATCCTTCTACGAGCGGCATGCCGCCCAAGCTGATCAACTGCCATTCCGTACCGCTTAATGGGCTGGTTTGCTGTGCATAGGCTGTCGTCGTGACCAACGCGAACAAAACGAATAGAACTGTCAGTAGACGCATCGTATCTCCTGCATTGAGGGATTGCTGGGTGAATTTATTTTTTGAGCGCGGCGGGGAGGGTGGAGAGAGGTTGTGCCGCCTCAGTGTGGATATTGTCTCATGTTTCCTCGTCCTCGTCGCGGTTTACCCCACCTGTTAGGTACGATATTCCCATCCAGAGCGAGCGGGATCGGCTGTAAAACACGGTGATAAATACGATGTTGTAGAGAATCCACACGATCAAATGAGGAACCCACGGCGGCTGAAAAAGCGCCTGAATCAAGAAGAATCCGCCCATCGTGGTGAGTTCCGCCAGCGATAGGTTGATATACATGCCGCCCACCGATTCGCCGTCCTCACGTTCAAAGCGAACGCCGCAGTGTGAGCAGGTTTGATTGACTTTAAATAACCCCTCAAAAGTTTTGCCGATACCGCAGTGCGGGCAGCGCAAATTAAACGCCCGCCGCATCACCAACCATTTATCCTGACGATCACTGAAAAACATCGCGCTTATACCCTTTCGACACAGCAGAACATTAACGCAAAGGCGCGAAGCAGACCACACAAAAAGCGCAGAGAACACCCGCTCTCTGCGCTTTTACGTCTTTGCATTATGCAGTTCGCGGTTCTTGCGGATCAACCGAACTCGCCGCGAATATACCGTTCGGTTTCTTCGCTCGCCGGGTTAGAGAATAGGCGATCGGTTGGCGCGTATTCCGCCAGCACTCCCCAACGGTTTTCGACGCCGCCCTGTTCCTCTTTTTTGCGGATGCTGTAGAACGCGGTGTAATCGCTGACGCGCTGCGCCTGCTGCATGTTGTGGGTGACGATCACGATCGTGAACCGCTGCACCAGCACTTTCATCAGTTCTTCAATCGCCTGTGTCGCAATCGGGTCGAGTGCCGAGGCGGGTTCATCCATCAGGATGACTTCCGGCTCAACCGCAATTGTGCGGGCGATGCACAACCGCTGCTGCTGACCGCCCGAAAGCGCCAGCCCGGATTTTTTCAGGTCGCCGCGTACTTCGTCCCACAGGAACGCGCCTTTCAAGCTGTGTTCGACAATTTCGTCGAGGACGGCTTTACCGCGCACGCCCAACAAACGCGGACCATATGCCACGTTGTCATAGATGCTTTTCGGGAACGGATTCGGCTTTTGAAACACCATCCCGATGCGCCGCCGCACTTCAACCGGATCGACGTTATCGGCGTACAGGTTTTGTCCGCCAAAAAATACGCCGCCTTCAATGCGTGCGCTTGGGATCAAGTCGTTCATCCGGTTGAGCGAACGCAGCACCGTGCTTTTGCCGCACCCGGACGGTCCGATAAAGGCGGTGATCTTCTGGCGCGGGATGCTGAGATTGACATCCTCTACCGCCTTTTTTGATCCATAGTAGATGTTGACGCCTCTCAGTTCAAAGGCGTGTGCGCCGTTTTCTGTCATGGAGTTACGCCTGAAGCTTTCGTCTGAAATACTGGCGAAGGAAAATAGCGGATGCGTTCAGCACAAGCAGCAGAACCAGCAGCACGATGATCGCCGCCGCCGCAATCGCGCGGAATTCCGCTTGTGGGCGGGCTGTCCACTGGTAAATCTGGATCGGGAGCGCGGTAAATGAAGAAAATGGACTGCTTGGATCAACGAAGATCGCGGTGGACGCGCCAACGATGACCAGCGGCGCAGTTTCGCCAATGGCGCGGCTCATGCCGAGGATAGTTCCGGTCAAGATACCGGGCATCGCGGCGGGCAGCACTTGATTCCAGATCGTCTGCCACTTGGTCGCGCCCAAGCCGTAACTCGCTTCGCGGATGGACGATTGGATCGCGCGGATCGCTTCCTGCGCGTTGATGATGATCACGGGCAGGATCAGGAGTGCCATCGTCAGGGATGCGCTCAAAATCGTGCGCCCGTTCGAGTCAGTCACGCCTAAAAATTTGCCGCTGGTGAAATCAGACGCCGCGCGCACAAAAATCGCCAAGCCAAGCAAGCCGTAAATGATCGACGGCACGCCTGCGAGGTTGCGGACGTTGGTTTCGATGAAGCGGTTAAACCACTTCATGAATTTGCCTGATAGGGTGTTCTCGTTTCCAAACAGGCTGGCATATTCTTCCAGATAGATCGCCGCACCGACGCCAATCGGAAAAGCCACCAGCACGGTGATCGCCACGATCCACAGCGTGCCGATCAGCGCGGTGCGGATGCCCGCCAAGACCGGATCAGACGATTGTCCGCTCGTCAAAAACGAGGGACGCAGCCACATTCGAAATTCCAAGCGCGTCGTCTCTTGATCAAATTCGGCGGCGAAATGCTCCTCAACCGCGGCACGGTTGAAAATCGATTCGTACAGCGAATAGGTTTCGAGGACGTTCAACCCGACAATCTCATCGATGATGAACTGCTTCATTACATCGACCGAAATGTTTTGCGCCAAAATCGCGCTGCGTTCTTCGGGAGTCAAATCACGCGGGGTTTTATCCGCCGCCGATTCGGGATATGTGTAGCTCCCCAATTGTTGGCTGATAGTCGCGGTCGAGAACTGATCGGAGGCGACGCTGCTCAAATTGTCGCGGATCATGACCAGTGCGCGATTCGGCTCGTATGCGACGATTGCCGCCGCGAGTTGTTCAGGGGATGCCGCGTCAATATCGCCGTTTGGCACAACGTCCGCCGGATCAACGTTGTATTCCACGATGATCAAACCCGCCGCGCTGTTAACTACGTTGAGAAACAGGGCGACCAGCGAAAGGAGCGCCATCACGATCGACAGGATGAAGAAGATTTTCCAAACACGTCCGCGCCGGTGCCGCCCTGCCAAACCACGCCGGAATGCGGCTTCATCCGGCATGTAGGGCTTGTTTTCGGGCGCGGGTGTCGTCATCGCGCTCACTGATACACCTCGCGGAAGCGGTTGGTAATGGAGCGGCTGATCAGATTGAGAACGAGTGTGAACAGGAACAGCGTCAAGCCGATGGCGAACAGGCTGTTATAGTCAATTGAGTTGTAGCTCAAGTCACCGCCGCTGATGCGGACGATATGACCGGTCATCGTTTCGGCGGCGTCGAACGGCTGGAAACAGTTTGCGCCATCACCGTACAGCTTGCACGGACCCGCGCCAGCGGCGAGCGCGACGATCATGGTTTCGCCAACCGCGCGGCTGATGCCGACGATAAACGCCGCGATGATGCCGGACAGCCCCGCCGGAAGCACAACCTTCAAAATGGTTTCAAGTTTGGTCGCGCTCAAGCCGTAGCTTGCTTCGCGCAGATTGCGCGGCACAGCGCTGAGTGCATCCTCACTCATTGAGGTGATCGTCGGCAGGATCATGATGCCCATCACCAACCCCGCCGAAGCGACGTTGTAAATCGATACCGTATCCTGCCCGAAGATGCCGCGCAGCAGCGGAGTCATGAACGTTAACGCGAAGTATCCGTAAACAACGGTCGGAATACCTGCGAGAATTTCCAGAATTGGTTTCAGTATGGCGCGGGTGCGATCTTTCGCATACTCCGCGAGATAAATCGCCGCGCCTAATCCCAACGGGATGGCGACGATCATCGCAAACAAGGTCGTCATCAAGGTTGCGCTGACGAGCGACATGATCCCGAATTCTTCGGCTTGCGGCTGCCATACTGGTGCAGTGAGGAATTCACCCAGATCAACCAGACCACTCTGGAAGAAGAGAAGTGCTTCACTGCCTAACACGTAGAGAATGCCGAGGGTTGTGAAGATCGAAAGAACTCCACAGAAAAACAGGAAAAACTGAATCAGTGTTTCAGCCGGGCGCGGGCGGCGAAAAATGGTGGTGCGTGCGTCACGCTGGGCGCGCATATCGAATACGGCGCTTGGTGCGTTGATCGTCCCGACTTCGGTGGGTAGTGACATAGAGTGTTTCCTCGTCAGTATTTTTGTGACGGCGGAATGCTTGGTTTAAACACGAAAATAGGACGGGGCGGTTTTCCACCCCGTCCTACTGCAAACGCATAGGACAATTACATGCCTGTGCCCAGAGCTTCCAGAACGGCTTCCTTGGCGGCGTTGAGTGCATCAACGGACGCCGGGAAGTAGCCGACTTCAGCCAGAACTTCGTTGACGTTGGTCAGGTAGAAGCTGATGAACGCGCCAACCTGCGGCTTCTCCGCGAGAATGCCAGCGTCGGTGTAGATGAACAGCGGACGCGAGAGCGGGTAGCTGTTATCTTCGGCAGTTTCCGCGCTCGGCGCGATGCTGTTGATAGCGACCGCGTTCAGGCGATCTTCTTCTTCAATGTAGTAGGCGAAGCCGAAGTAGCCGATTGCGTACGGGCTGCCTTCGACACCTTGAACGAGCACATTGTCATCTTCGCTAAACTGGATGCCGGGGGCATTGAGGATGGCGGCTTCGGCTTCTTCACCGAGGTTGCCGCCCGCTTCGGGGGCGAGAACGGCTTCAACGAAGTAATCGAACGTGCCGCTGTCGCTGCCGGGGCTGAAAAGCTGGATGGCTTCCGCCGGATAGCTGGCATCGACCTGATCCCATGTCGTGACTGCGCCGCTGAAAATTTGGGCGAGCTGTGCGAGGGTGAGGTCAGTCAGGAAATCATTGGCTTCGCTGACGACGACCGCGAGTGCGTCCGTGCCGATGCGAATTTCGAGCGGTGTACGAACAGGATCGAGCGCTGCACAGGATTCAAGTTCTGCTGTCTTGATGGCGCGGCTGGCGTTGGCAACATCCGTATCGCCTGCTTCGCAGAAACGCTCAAAACCGCCGCCCGTACCGATGCTTTCAACCGTGATATTGCCGCTGAAACCTTCTTCAATGAAGCGTTCCGCCATTGCTTCAGTCACCGGGTAAACCGTCGAGCTTCCAGCGGTGATAATGTCGCCCGAAAAGGCAAAAGGATCAACTGCTTCGAGTTCGATTGGCGTGGGTTCGGGGGTTGCTTCCTGAGCTGCGACCACGAGGGGCAGCGCGATCGCCACGAGCGCGATAATCCAGAAAATCCGCTTCATGTGTGCTTTTCTCTCCTAGAGTAAGCTTCAAAACACAGCCGGGTACGCACCTTCAAGCTGTAGTGCGTTACAGTCCCTATCCTAGACACCTGCTTTTAATGGAGTGCATGTTTCCTGTTAAGGTTCGGTGCAGATGGACTTAAAGCGGATTTAATCCGGTTTGAGCGCTGCATACGGTTTTCCAACCGTCAAAAATCGCTCATTTGTGCTACCATGAAGGGACATAAATGGGGGTGGAGGATCAGCGCCGCGATCGGTATAGTTATCGGCGTGATCCCGTCCGGCTACCACCTACGCAAGCGAGAGACTATGGATCTGCACACCATTGGAGTGCTGGCACACCCTAATCGTCCGGCGACCGCACCGGTTGCCGAGCATATCGCCGGGACATTGACCGCGCGCGGATTAACTGTGTGGTGCGAAACCACATGGACAGATGCCGATATTGCGGAACAACTGCCGGGGACATCGTTGGTCATCGCGATTGGCGGCGATGGTGCGATGCTGCGCGCCGCCCGTGCCGCCGCGTTGTACAACGTGCCAGTTTTAGGCGTCAATATGGGCTACCTCGGCTTTTTGACCGAAATTGCTGCGCCTGCCGATTGGGACAGCGCGCTTGAAGTTCTTTTAAGCGATGTTGGCTGGATCGAGCGGCGTATGATGATCCACGTCGAGGCGCGTCACCCGGACGGCACGATCCACGCCGCCTCGGATGCGCTTAACGATGTGGTGATCAGCCGGGGAAATATCACACGGATGATCCGCCTGCCGATGTATATCGATGGGCATTGGACGACGACGTATCACGCCGATGCGCTGATCATCGCTACCGCGACCGGATCAACGGCGTATGCGCTGGCGTGCGGCGGTCCGATTCTGCCACCGGAACTTGAAAATGTGCTGGTTGTGCCGGTCGCCCCGCATTTGAGCTTGGATCGTCCGATCGTGCTGCCCGCCGCGCTCACCGTGCGGGTGCAGGTGGATGCAGACAGCGGAACTGATCCCATTTTGGCGGTAGATGGCGTACCGATCTGCAAGCTTCAACCAAATGACGAAATTTTCGTGCAGGCGAGCAGCCATGCGGCTCGGTTCGTACGGCTGCGCGACCGGAACTATTTTTATCGTTCGCTGCTCGATCGCCTTGAGCCTCGTGTTGACCCACCTAAAGAGAACTCATGACCGATACCCAAATCAACAACGAAGAATCACTCACCTATTGTGCTGTCCACCCCGACCGCGAAACCGGGCTGCGCTGCATCACCTGTAATCGTTATATGTGTGTGGATTGCGCGGTGCGGACTCCGGTCGGCTACCGCTGCCGCGAGTGCGTGCGGGGTCAGCAGCAGGTGTTCTTTAAAGGCACACAAACCGACGATATTCTGACATTTTCGATCAATGCTGTGTTAAGCGGCATCGCGATCGGCATACTCGCGGCGGTTAATTTGACATGGATTCTGATCGCTATCGTCGTCGGGCTGCCGCTCGGCGCGGGGATCAGCGAACTTGGACTGCGGGCGACACAGCGCCGCCGTTCGCGTTATTCGCATTACATCGCCGGAGCGGGCGCGGTGATCGGCGGGTTGGTGGGCGTGCTGCTTCCGGCGGCGATCCGCTACAGCAGTTTGCGTTCTCCCCGCTTCACGCTGCCAGAATTTTTAATGCAGTCGCTTACAGCGGATATTGGCGCAATCCTGCTGATCGTGATCGTGGCGATCGCGGTGTATGGGCGCTACCGGATGAAGATGTGATCATCAATTGAGGATGGGTTAACAGCGAAAGTCAGGTTAAACCAGCATGCTTGAAGAACTGCGGATACAAAACTTTGCCATTATCGATCACCTTGATCTCGCGTTTTCCGACGGGCTGAACGTGATCACCGGCGAGACGGGCGCGGGCAAGTCGATCATCATCGACGCCGTTGAGATTTTGCTCGGCGGCAAAGCCGATCCGTCTTTCATCCGCAGCGGCGCGGAGAAGGCATGGATTGAAGGCACATTCGCGCTCAACGAGCAAACGATCGCGGCGCTCCGTCCAATTCTGGATCGGGAACAGTTTCTCGAAGATGATCCTTTGGAGACACTCACGGTCAGCCGCGAAGTCCGCTCGAATGGGCGATCGATTGCGCGCATCAACGGAACGGCGATCAATCTCGAACTCTTGAGCGAAATCGGCGACTCGCTGGTCGATGTTCACGGACAGAGCGCGCATTTATCGCTGCTCAAGCCGAGTTCACATATCGATCTGCTTGATCGTTTCGCCGATGTGATGCACGAACGGGAAGGGCTGGCGGAACGGGTGAGCGATATCGCCCATGTGCGCCGCGAAATCGCGCACCTGCTGGCAGATGAAGCCGCGCTCAAACGGCGGGCGGATCGACTGCGCGGAGATATTGAGGATATCGAAGCGGCGGAACTCATCCCCGGCGAAGATGAAGATCTCAAAGCGGAGCGGAACCGCATGGCGAACAGCGAACAGCTTGCCCGCCTTTCGACCGAAGCGCTGGTGATGATGTACGGGGATGAACGCGGCGAAGAAGCCGTCGGCGCGGTTGATCAACTCCGCGAAGTATGCGCGCTGCTCACAAAATTGGCGGGCGTAGACAGCGATCTGGCAGAAGACCGCGATCTAGCGACCGAAGCCGCCGCCCAAGTCGAAGAACTCGCAAAATCACTGCGCCGCTATGCCGATACAGTCGAATACAATCCCGCACGACTCGATGCGGTTGAAGAACGGTTGGAGACGATCAACAACCTGAAGCGGCGCTATGGGGCGACGATTCCGGCGGTGATCGAATTCGCGGAAAAAGCGCGCGTCGAACTCGAAGGAATCGAAAACAGCGAAGAACGACTCGCCGTGCTGCGCGAAGAAGAAGAAACCATGCTGCGCGATATTGGCAGCCGCGCCGCCCGGTTGACTGCCGCTCGACGTGCCGCCGCCGCCCAATTAGGCGAACAGGTGGTGCAAGAACTCGCCGATCTGCGTATGGGTAAATCGCAGTTTGAGGTCGGAATCACCCAAACGCCCGATCCCGCTGGCGCATATGTTGGCGATCAACGCCTGCATTTTGACGCGACCGGA
>CALBRY010000558.1 GCA_937927665.1 uncultured Chloroflexota bacterium | reverse complement strand
TCTTCGACGGCGATCCACCGCACGCGCCGAAAGGAGCGAATGCTCAAGCGTGGACAGTCGCGGAGTATCTTCGAGTGTCGGTGAAGCTGTAGCACAGACATGTATAACCAAAAGCACGAATAAACCACCAAGTAAGGGAAAGGGCTGCCTTCCCCTTACTTGATGATGTGTAATCAATCTCTCGTGCGGTGACTTTCGTAGGCTTCCATCGCCGCGCCAACGATCCCCGCCTCATTGAGCAATCCCGCCGGAACTACCGGGGTGCGTGCGGTCAGGAATTCGGCGAAACGGTTGAAGTTCTTGCTTGCGCCGCCGCCGAGGATGAATAGATCAGGGAAAAACAGGGTTTCGACGTAGAGGAGATATTCATCGAAACGCTTCGCCCAATCTTTCCACGAAAGTTCTTTTTCGACACGCACGCGATCACTGGCGCGTTTTTCGGCGTCTTTGTCGCGGATTTTGAGATGCCCTAGTTCGGTATTGGGGACGAGCGTGCCGTTGATAAACAATGCCGATCCGATACCCGTGCCGATGGTGAGCATCATCACCACACCGGGATGTTCGCGCCCCGCGCCGAAGCGCATTTCGGCAAGCCCTGCCGCATCCGCATCGTTGATGAGTGTTACCGGACAATCGGTGACCTGCTCTAATAGACCGCGCGCATCCAGTCCGATCCAACCTTTATCAACATTAGCCGCTGTCAACGTATATGCGCCGTGCCGCACCACACCCGGATAGCCTACGCCTATGGGACCCTGCCACTCAAAGGCGCGAACGATTTCGGAAATCACCTGCGCGCATGCTTCCGGAGTGGACGGGATAGGTGTTTCGATACGCATCCGTTCTGACAGTAATGTTCCCTGAAGACTGTCCACGGGTGCGCCTTTAATCCCCGTACCGCCGATATCGATGCCAAGTATTTGCATGGAAAGGAGTCCTGTTATCGCTGCTCAATAAAAGGCTTGTGCTTGCTCTGGCGTCAAGAACTGCGACAAGTTTAACGTATTTGTCCGCTGTGTCACCCCGAAAATCGTACAAGTTGTCGTTTTACCGGAAAACTTTTGGCGGAATACTGTGTTGTAACATGTGGATCAATGGATGAATTTCCGGGGACGATAAGCGGATGGCGGAAACCGTGCCACCGAACTACACGCCGCAGTGGGGAAATTGGACGCGGCAGTTAATGACTGTACTGCTCATTATCGCGGGTTTGTTTGCGCTAACCCTGCTCAGCGCAGTCGTGCAGATGCTCACCGTGGCATTTCTGCTGACTTTCGTGCTGTATGTCCCTGCGCGATCGCTGACGCGGCGGGTGCGTTTCCCTTGGGCGTTCAGCGTTTTTGTGGTGTATCTCACGATGCTGCTCTCGGCGACGCTGGGTGTTGTGCTGGTGATCCCGGCGGCAGTGCAAGGGGTACAGAGTCTTTCGAACAGCCTTTCCGAGGGGGTGGCGGGGCTGGAAGATGAGCTTTTGCCGTATCTTCAGGAAGGCGTCAACGCGGTTGAGGTGCTGGGCGTACAGGTGGATATTCAATTCATCCTTGATCCTGTGCGGCAGGCGCTCAACGCGATGAGCCAGATTGATGATGCTGCGACGGTCGATCCCGATGGCACCGATGTTGTGCCGGGTGATACGCCAACACCGGGGGCGGTTATCTCGTCAGTCGATTTGCGGAGTTTAATCGACAGTATGCTCAGTATCGCGGCGACGGTTACGGAAACGCTGACCCGCGCGATCGCCAGCATCACCGGATTGTTCACCAGTTTGCTAATCGCGGTGCTGATTTCGTTCTTCTTGCTGCTCGATGTGCCGACGCTTTCGCGGACGATCACGCTCTGGATTCCTGAGTCCTATAATCGTGAGTATGCGATTCTCACCAGCCGAATCGTGCGGGTGTGGAATGGATTCTTTAAAGGACAGGTGATCATCGGTCTTATGATCGGGATCATCACGTTTATTCAACTTCAGATGATGGGCATGCCGAGCGCGGCACTTTTGGCGGCGCTGACAGGCACAATTTCGCTGATCCCGACGATTGGCGGCATTATCCTGAAGAGCCTTTCCTGGCATTGGATATTCTTCGTCAATATTCCGGTAGGCATTCTGGGTGTGCTGATGGTGATGAAGTATGTGCCACGCAATAAGCCTGTTGGGAAACAAAAATTTGATTATTCTGGTGCGGCAGTCCTTTTTATCAGCCTATTATCTTTGCTGTTTGGCTTAACCATGGGGC
>CALBRY010000557.1 GCA_937927665.1 uncultured Chloroflexota bacterium | reverse complement strand
TTTCTTTTTAAACCTCACCTGATCTATCTCCCCTTCGGCATGAGCGTCGAACGGGTCAGCATTCCACTTTCAAAACCGATGAGCCGCGCGGGAATTGATCTGTATGTCACCCGTGTACGCGGAATCGACCCGATCCAGAAACAGATCAACACGGATATGGGTGATTTCGGTTATGACTGGTTGATCGTTGCATCCGGCGCGGGCATGGCTGAAACGCATGTGCCGGGAGCAGGCGAATACGCGCATTCGGTATGGACGGTGCGCGATATGCTTCATCTGCGGCGGGCATTCCTCAATTTGAGCGATGTCGCACGGCATGGTGAACGGCGTGAAGTGTTGTTCGCGCTGCCCGATCATCCACGCTGCCCGACGCCGCTTTATGAAGTGGCGCTGATGCTCGATACATGGCTGCGACGTCAGCAGATTCATGACCGGGTACATCTCACATTTGTGACGGGCGAAAAGCTGTATATGCAGGATTTCGGCGCGAAGATGCACGATCTCGCATTCTCCGAATTTGAAACACGCCGCATCGATCACTATACCGAAGCAGCACTTACGGAAGTGACGCCGGACAGCGCACGCATCGCCAGCGGGTTGACGCTGCCGTATGACCTGTTGATCACATTCCCGCAGCAGTCGGCAAGTATCCGCTTTGACAGCCTGCCCGCCGATGAACACGGATTTATCAGGGTTGATGCTGAATCGCGGCAGGTGGTGGGCTATCCTAATGTGTACGCCGTGGGTGATGCGAGTGATTTCCCGCTCAAGATGGGCTATCTGGCATCCGCGCAAGCGGACGCCGCCGCCGATCATCTGAGCGCGCACCTGCTCAAACGTGAAGCGCGGGTACACTTCAAACCGACGACGATTGTGATGCTCGATACGCTCGACCATGCGGCGTTCGTGCGCGTGCCGCTGACCAATCAGGGTAAGGCTTCACGCACACAGCGCTATCGCATGGGGGTATCCCCCACATGGCGCATGAGCAAACATATGCTGGGGGTGTATGTTCCGTGGCGTGTAAAGGCGGGTAAACCGTTTAGCGCCGGGCTTCCGTATCGCGGCATGAGCTTCGGGTTAAAGACGCTCACAGGCTTGTTTTCAAATGCGGACGAAGAAGCCGCATTGTCAAGTTAAACGCTTGTTGAAAGTATAGGCAGGTTTTTGAGAGGGGCGGGGATGTTTTTCCTGCCCCTCATTTGTTGACTGTTAGCGCTGATGATGGCTGAAGAATGTCCAGATCGTCGCGCTGGCATCCAGATCATTTGTGGTTAAGCCAAGCTGACTTAGTCCCCGGAACGGATGCCCCGCCCATGTGTGCCCGCCGCGATATACACCCACGAGGCTGACTTCGGCATCATCGGTGCAGTTTTGATAGGTTTCGACCAGCACCCGTGTTCCGTCGTCGGGATCGACATCGGGAAAATCATCAATTGAATCCGGCGGCTGGCAGCCGTTGCGATTCGCCCAATACCCGGCGGTATCCAACGCGGATAAATACCCTGTTCCGCCCTGTGTGACGTACCCCAACCACGGAATCACGGTGTCGTTTGTGCCGTGAATCAACATGAAGGGGATAGGCGTCGTGCCGGTGCATTCGCTCAGGATGTACTGCGGCATGGTTGCGGCAACAGTCGCAATCGCTGCGACCATCTCCGGCGCGCGGCACGCGACCCGCATCGCCATAAACCCGCCCATCGAATAGCCGGTGAAATAGACGCGCGAGGCATCGATATTGAGGGTGTCTTGCATCGTCAGCACGAGCGCATTCAAGAACGAGACATCATCAATCGTGTCATCAATGCGCGGGTCGCCAATGCGCCCGTCGTTCCAGAAGCCATTTAAGCCATCGGGATACACGGCGATGAAATTCGCCAATTCATTGAGCGGGCTGAAATCGGTGATGTTGATCATGCCTTCGCCGTTTCCGCCTGCCCCGTGCAGCACGATCAGGAGCGGCATCGGCGCAGCAGACGGGAAATAGCTTTCGGGAATCGAGACGAGATAGCGGCGTTCGCGTCCGCCGAATGTTTGACTGACCGCGAAGATGCCCGGTTCAGTAAAAACGGTGGTCAGTTCGACAGGGGTTTCTTCGGTGGCGACAGGATCAGGGGTCGCATCTTGAGCAGACGCGGAGATCGCCCACAGGGCAACCGCGATGATGATCAGCACTCGTTTCATGCACAAGCCTTTTCTGGGAACGTATCGGTATCATGAGGAATAGTCGCCAGCCCGCTTGAAAGTTCACCATTGCGCGAAATATGCGTACAAATCACGCACTAGACGTAATTCATAAACAGGGCGAAGTATCCGGTAACAAACCTGTAAAAATGAAAGCTGTTTGGCTGAGGCAGGTCTAAAATTACATTTGAGCTTAACACATCGGAGGTAGTACGCATGACAAACCGTAAGCTCTTGATTCTTTTTGCTGCGCTGCTCATGATTTTTACGTTAGCAGTCAGCGCTTCCGCGCAAGGCACAGGCAGAGATTCTGACGGCGATGGGGTCGCCGACTCAGAGGATCGCTGCCCGCGCCAACCCGCACCGAATACCCTAGATGGCTGCCCCGGATCACCTACACTTACACCTCAGCCCGTCAACGTCGAAGATCGTGACGGGGATGGGGTTCTTGATTTTGTTGATCGCTGCCCGGATCAAGCAGGAACAGGATTTACGGAAGGATGCCCAACAACGGGCGACTCTGGTACACCAGTACCGCCGCCGTTCCAATGGGAAACCTTCACCGCGTGCATGGTCGCTAATCTCGGTATAGAGAATGTGAACATCCGCGCTTTTATTCCCAATCCCAATGACCCGGCACAGCCTGTTTTTCTCGGCGTTTTGCTGCCCGGTCAGCAGTTTGCGCCGATGTATGTACAGTATGACGTGAACAATACGCCGTGGTATGCCGGAGTCGGCGCGGAGCTTGGTCTTGCGGATGGTCAAATCGGCTGGGTGAATGGTGTCGTCACAACCAACAACGGCGTGTGCGATTATCTTCCTGCCCCGCCGACGACGATTATCCCGCCTGCTGATCGGCGCATATGCTTGATTTTTGTGCCTGAAGGCGAAGATGTACGCGTTGTCAATTTCCCCGATGCCGACGAAATTACACGGCTTGAACCCGGTTCACTGTTCCCCGCAAACGCGGCGATCGTCGATGAGGCGGGCGTACCGTGGTATCGCGGCTATTTTGATCGCGGATGGGTGCGCGGGTTAGATATTATCGCCGTGGGAGATTGCAATCCGACAATCCCCATGCTGCCGCCAGAAGACGAGGACGGGCTTGTTCCGTTTGGCGGTGGTCAAGGTGGGATGTGCGTTGTGCTGATCCCCGATGGCGATGGCGTCCATATGTATAACGCTCTAAGCCATGATCCCGCCGGACTGGTCGCAACCCTTCAGCCGGGAGTGGCATTTCAGGCGCAGTTCTCCGGCACGGATTCGGAGGGGCATTTGTGGTACAACGGCGGCGGATGGGTGGACAGCGCCGAGGTGATCGCTACCGGGAACTGCGAAAATCTGCCGATGCTCGCTCCGCCTGAATCCGATGTGTGTCAAATTTTGATGCCGTCATGGAATCCCGATGTCAATATGTACCACGAACCTGCCGCTGATCCGGCACAGTTGATCTACGCGATCCCGGCGGGCATGGTTCGCACGGCGCTAGCCAAAACATGGGATACAGGCGGGCAAATCTGGTACTGGGCGAATTATGGTCAAGGCGGTTGGGTATCGGGATCACAGGTGATCGTCCTCAACGAAACCGCGTGTAACGAATTGGTGGACGTCATCCCGCCGAGCGATCCGAATGCGTGCTTGATCACCATCCCCGAAGGCGAAGGCGTGACGGTGTACATGGCTCCCGCGCATGAGGACAGCCTCGCCGCAACCATCCTGCCGCCGGGATTTATCGCGTTTGTCGATTTCGCGGACGTGGTACTCGGCACGGTGTGGTACAACGTCGGCGGGTATGTGGACGGTCATCAGGTGATCACGTCGGGAAACTGCGATAACCTGCCGCCGTTTGTCGCATCTTCCGGTGACAACATGTGTGTTATTTATGTGCCGTCGGATTCGAATCTCGTTCCTGTTTTCAGCCATTTTGAAGTCATCGATGCCGATTCGATGGCTGCCCTCCATGAGGGGTTTATCGGTAACGGGAATGTCTACACAGCGCTGTATGCCGCGACTAATTCGCTGGGGGGGCGCTGGTACTACGTCAAATCTATTTCCGAAGGCGCAGAGGGTATTGGGTGGGTCAATAGTGCGGATGTCATCGAAAGTCCGCCATCCGCCTGTGACGCGCTTCCGCCGATGATCGTCTTCCATCTGCCGGATATTTTCTTGGAACTCGCGATCAAACCGATCGTGTATCCGCTGCCTGATCCATACTTCTTGCTGGAGTATTGATCCGGTTTGTGTGGTCAACCGGAAAGCGTCAGCCGACGCTTTCCGGTGATTGAATCGCGGGAGCGGGTTCGCTTACCAGCGCGGGAAGCAGGAAGAAGAAGCGGCTGCCCTCACCGGGAGCGCTTTCAACGCCTGCTGAACCGTTTAAACGTTCCGCGATGCGCTGGACGATCGTCAACCCTAACCCATGCCCTTCCCCACGGCGGGTATGCAAGCGGCTGAACGGGATAAATAGGCGACCGATCTGTTCTGTCGTCAATCCCGCGCCGTTGTCCTTCACCCAGAAGCGGATCATATTGTTAGCCGCGCGGTCGCATCCCAATGTGATGACGGGCGGGCGACCACCGTATTTGATGGCGTTGCTGACATAATTCGCCCACATCGCCTCGACCCATGGTGAATACCCCACCGCAGGAAGCCATGTATCGGGGATGGTGACCTTTGCGTTATACGACTCGATTAAGCCGCGCATGCGCCCAACAGCCAATTCGACAATCAGCGGCATATCCAGCGGCGCGAGCGGAACTTCGCTGCCCGCTCGCAGATGCGCCATCAAAAGGAGCGCGTCGATAATGCCGTTGGCAGTCTCGGCGCTCGATAGGATCGAGATTATTTGATTTCGCAGCGAGGGCGGCGGAATCGTATCCAATTCTTCCGTGACCAGTTCGCTTAAGCCGATGATCGTCGCGAGAGGGTTTTTCAGGTCATGGGCGACCATGTGCGCGAATG
Source organism: uncultured Chloroflexota bacterium (assembly GCA_937927665.1). Classification (GTDB taxonomy): domain Bacteria; phylum Chloroflexota; class Anaerolineae; order Aggregatilineales; family Phototrophicaceae; genus Flexifilum. Next base: position 6,890 of record CALBRY010000557.1, on the reverse strand, counting down.
CGTCAAGATCATCGACCAGTTTCCCGCGTTCTTCCAACGAGGTTTGCAGCGCATTCTGGGATTTCACGCGTTCCGTGATGTCAGACATCACGATTAAACGCCCCTTGCCGGGGTCACCACGTGCTTGCAGCGGCACCTGACTGATACTGAAATGACGTTCAGCACCGTTAAGCGGCACACTCATTTCGCTGGTTTTTCGTTCGTTGATGCGGAAGGCGGTCATGATTTCGCGCCATTCCTTGAACACTTCACCGCCCGGTCTGCCGATCACTGTTTCGGGAATGAATCCGGTCATGCGCTGCGCGGCATGATTCAAGTAAATCAGGCGGTTGGTGCTATCCAACACAAAAACGCTTTCGCCCATACTGGAAAGAATCGCTTCACGGGCAACAGGCATAACATCAAACAAGCGATCCTGAAACAGCGCCCACGCAATCGCAAGCGCGGAGAGCGTAAAGGCATACGGGACTACGTCCAGCCCATCGGTGAAAACGCCCAACAGATACGGAATCGTGAACACCACCGGGATGATCGCGCCCAAGAGCATCCAACGCACTTGACGGCGGTACATGCCACGTTCACGGCGCGCGGCGATGGCAAGTAGAATTACCGCTGCGACGATCAAGCCGCGTGTATACAGAATGCTGACCCAATACCATACGCCCGGCTCAAACAGAGTCGCGGTAAATCCGGCACTGCGATCGAGCGAGGTGATATTCCATATCCAACTATGATACTCATTGGTGAAGGCAAACAGGAGCGTCATGAAGGATGGGGCAAACAGTGCGGCATACAGGATCGGCTTGGTGATGCGGCGGTCACTGATGTACTGTAACACGACGATCATCAAGAAAACGGGAGAAAGCACGCTCAAGTATTGAATCTTGAGGCTGCTCAATACCTGTTCGGGCGTCACACTGCCAATCTCGAGCGCGTAGCCGAGCGTATACGCCAAGATTCCCAGCGTTAATCCCATATAGGCATATGCCCCGGGAGTCGAACGCCGCGTCCACGCAGAAACAAACGTGACCAGAAGCAGGACTGCACTAACGAACAAGGGCACGGCGAATGGTGTAAATTGCCACGTCATAGTGGTAAACACCCATCTTGTTGGCGATTATATAAGTATTCTACCCCGTTCTAGCTCTTTCGTCGCACTATCGTACTCAGGTGGGGTGATGGGATCCAAAGTGTAAACGTCGCCCCCCTGCCTTCGCCTTCGCTGGCAACGGTGATTCTGCCGCCGTGCGCTTGTGCGATTTCTTGAACAATTGCCAAGCCTAAACCGTTTCCCCTCCGTGGTCCGCGCGCTTTATCGACCTGATAAAAGCGCTCGAAAATGCGGGGGAGTTCCTGCGGCGAAATTCCAACGCCGGTATCTTGTACCGAGACTTCAACGCCGCCGCTGCGTATCGCGGTGCGGACGCAGACTTCGCCGCCGCTCGGTGTGTAATTGATCGCATTGCTGATCAAATTGGTCAACACCTGCACCAATCGATCGCCGTCTCCGGCAATTGGCGGCATGGCGGACGCCTCGACCGATAGGCGAATGCCTTTTTCTTTAGCGACGATCATCAAGCGCTGTCCGATGGCGGCGGCAAGCTGTCCCATATCGACGGGGGCGATCTTCATCGAAAGCCGCCCTGCTTGCAAGCGCGCCAAGTCGGTGAGTTCAACCACCATCCGGTTGAGGCGCGCGGCTTCGTCGTGAATAATCCGCGCCGATTCGATTGGATCGCCGACGCCATCCATGATCGCCTGTGAAAAGCCTTGAATCGAGGTGAGCGGCGTTTTGAGATCGTGCGAGACATTGGCGAGAAAATCCTGCTGCGAACGATGACTCGCCTGCACATTTTCGCTCATTTTGTTGAAGGCTTCCGCAACCGAACGGACTTCTGAAGGTCCGCGAATGGGGACGCGCTCGCTCAGGTTGCCCGCCGCCATTTTGGATGCCGCATCTGCGACGGTTTGCAGCGGTTCGGCAACACTGCGGCTGATCAGGCGTGCCAGCAGAATCGCCACGATCAACCCGACCGCGCCTGCTTGCAGCAGGATCGGCAGGAGTTCTGTGCCAAATTCGCTGAGGGAATCTTGTAGGGTTTGCTGCGGCAGTGGATCGGCAAACAGCAGGGCATTGGCGAAGTTGCGTTCTGATGCCGATAAGCCGACAAAGAGCCATTCGCCGCCATCGGGATTGGCGAAACCGCCGCGCACCGCTTCGACAGCAGCAAGGGCGTTAATGCTCCCGCGCCGGACGATTGCCGGAATCGCGTAAGGTTCGGAGCGCCCTTCTAACTGTTTCCCCGGTTCGATCAATCCGGCGCTGTCATAGACGACGGTTTGATCATCGCCGTTCACGAGCAAAATCCGCACCTCGCGCTCGTTCGCCAGCGCGTTGATCGATTCGTACAGTGCTTCGGCACGCGCTTGAGGATTGAGCATTTCGCGCACGGAATCCGGGCGATACTCGGAGATCAAATCGCCGATGTTGGTATTAAAGGCGAGGGACGCCAACCGCTGATAGGTTGGCTCAAGCGGCGCGGGGCGCGTGTTCAAAATCAAAACGAATGCGCTTGCGATCATCCCTAACGCGACGATGAGCAGGACGACATAGGAGATGAATAAGCGGTTGCGAAGGGCAGCGAACATGATATTTACCCATCCAGACGATAGCCAACACCCCATACGGTGTCGATCGTTGGGCGCATTCCCTTGAGCTTGTGGCGTAAATGCGCGACATGCACATCGACCGTGCGTGTTTCTCCGGCGAAATCATAGCCCCACACGACATCGAGCAGTTTTTCGCGCGTAAAGACCATGCCTTTGTTTTCCGCCAGCGTCAGCAGCAGATCGAATTCTTTGACGCGCAGCCCGATGGATTCACCGTCAACGGTGATGAGCCGCCGTTCGGGATAAATGACCAGATTTTCGATGGCGATCACGCGGTCGAGCGGTGGTTCGGGCGCAAGTATGCGCTTTTCGGTACGGCGCAGAATCGCTTTGACGCGCGCGACGAGTTCGCGCGGGTTAAATGGCTTGGTCAGGTAATCATCCGCGCCCAATTCCAAGCCAACGATGCGGTCGATATCATCACTGCGCGCCGTGAGCATGATGATCGGCACATCACTTTCTGCGCGCACACGGCGGCAGACTTCCCACCCGTCCATTTGTGGCAGCATCAGATCAAGGACGACGAGCGCGGGTTTCGTGTCCAAAATTGCCCGAAGCGCCGTTAAACCGTTATCGGCGCTGTCCGTCTTGAATCCTTCTTTTTCGAGATAGAGCTTTGCGAGATCGATGATGTGCTGTTCGTCATCGACAATCAAAATCGTATCAGCCATCCGACAGAATGCCTTTCGTCTCGGTTTAGAATCACACTAAGTTGTTGTCGAAGTGTTATCTGTGGGATTCGTTTCTTCTTTTTTGGTCGGAGTCACCAAGACTTTATCGACACGGTTGCCGTCCATATCGATAATTTCGAAGGTGTAATCGCGCCATGTGAACTTTTCGCCCGCTTTCGGGATGTGTCCGCATTGAGTCAGGACAAATCCGGCGAGGGTTTCAAATTCATCATGCGCGCCGGGGATTTCGTCGGTATCGATCTCGTCGATGAAGTCATCAATCGGGATCATCGCATCCACCAAAAATGAGCCGTCCTCGCGGCGCGTTACGGATGGTTCTTCGATATCACCAACGATATCTTCCAAAATATCCTGAATGGTGATCATGCCTTCCAAGCCGCCGTATTCACCGATGACGAGCGCGCTGTGGTGTCCTGTTTCACGGAAACGTTCGAGCAAACGCCCGGCGTACATGCTTTCTGGCACAAAAACTGCTTCGAGCATCACGGCGTGCAGATCAAACGGCTTGCCTTTAAACAGATGCGCCAGCATGTCTTTCGCGCTCAACAAGCCGACGACATGATCGAGATCGCCTTCGCAGACGGGGAAGCGCGAGAAATTGCTCTCGACGATCTTCTGCTGATTTTCTTCCGGCGTATCCTCGGTGTTCAGCCACACGACTTCGGTACGCGGCGTCATGATCTGGTTGATGCGGCGCTGTCCCAACCCTAAGACACTCTCGATCATGTCGGTGTTCGCTTCGGCAAAAACGCCCGCCGCGACTCCCTGTTCGACCATGGCGACGATTTCTTCTTCTGTCACGGGCGGGTCTAGACTGGGGCGAACCCCCATCAACCGTAAAACGAGATTGGTCGAAGCAGTGAGGAAACTCACCAACGGCGCGGTGACGCGCGAAAGTACCTGCATCGGCGGCGCGATAAACGAGGCGATTGCCTCCGGTGATCGAACGGCGAGCGCTTTGGGGACAAGTTCGCCGATGATCAGCGAGAGATACGTTGTGAGGAGAACAATCAGCAAGAAGCTGATGCCTTCGGCATAGGGTGCAAACGGTGATCCCTGTTGGCGCAGCACATTTGCGAACTGCTCCGCCAATGTCGCACCGGCGAATGCACCGCTCACCTGCCCGATCAATGTGATGCCGATTTGCACGGTGGAAAAGAAACGCCCCGGTTCTTGCGCCAGTTTCAACGCAGCAGCGGCGTTTTTGTCCCCTTCGTCTGCGCGCTGCGAAAGCCGTGCCTTACGCGCCGCAACAACGGCGGTTTCGGACATCGAGAATATTCCGTTAACAACGGCTAGGATGACGATGATCAGCAGTTCCATTGCGCGCTAAACCTCTCCTAAGTGTCAGGGGTATCGCGGCTCAAGGGATGAAGTCAGTATCCCACCGCATATTGACGAACGTGCGCTGTATCACAAAATGATAACGTGACAAAAGTGCATTCGTCACCTGCTCATCAGCAGGGTGTTCGATGCTCAATGCGCCTTTCATGCCCAATCTTCGGGCAGAATAGGCGATGAGCGCATCGTCGTACAGACCCAGATAATCCGGGTCAACCATCAGCGTTAAGTGGATCGCGCTCGCCGCAAGCGCATTTTCGATCCACAGTGCCGCGCTTAATTCCGCCTCCGAATCACGAATCACGATGTGCTCAACGGAACGCAAATTGATGAAATCACGAAACATGCGCGTCAGCGATGGGCGAAATAATCCGGTAAACGTCGGGCGAAGCCAACCGACACCGCCTTTTTCCGCCGGACGTACTTTTTGCGCCAAGGCATATTCCGCCTGCCATTCGCTCGGTCGCCGCTGCGTGATATAGATATTCGGATCAGCGGGAACGGATGCGAAACGGGTCATACTGGAACGCCGCCAGTGATTCCACACGCGCTCGGTTTTGAATCCGAGCGATTCATACAATGCACGGGCAACATGATTGCGTTCTTCGACTTGAAGCAGCGCGATCGCTTTGCCGTGCCGCCCGCGCGTTTGGATGGCGCGCAGACTGGTTTCCATCAATTGACGGGCGATACCTCGCCCGCGATAGTCGGGATGCGTAGCGACATTGGCGATCAACCATACTGTGCCGCCATACCATTTGGCAGCGCCGTCTGGCAGCGCGGCGGGGTAAATGCTGACATTCCCAATCACCCTGCCCTGATCGATCCAGACATACCCCATCCCCATGCCCTGCACGAGATCGCTCGATGTGCTGAGTACGCTGGTTAAGCGCCCCATATGACTGAGCGCACGCATTTCGCGCACAGCAGCGCGCCCATTCGAATCCATCGAATCGGCGAAAGCGATTTCGATCAAATCTGCCAGCGCGCCGAGATCAGTTCGTAAATTGACCGGACGTATACCGTCCTCGCCGGAAGCGGAAGCATGCGGAAATGTTTGGCTGATACCCAATCGAAACTCTAACACGAAACCTGTTTAGACTTTTCTTTATTCTATTCTAACCGATTTGATGTTGAACAGGGGAGAACGTTCGACAATCGCATTTTACGAGATTGACAAGAACTATGTTATATTCTTGAATGTAGGCGTAGTGATCGGCTCTATTATTATCGAGCCGTTATTCATTGGAGGTCTTATGGTTATGCACCGCTTGACAGCACTGCTAAAAGCAGTACTCGCCAATTGGGGCGTCAACGCCGACGAAGAGGAAGCACAAGGATTAGTCGAATACGCGCTCATTTTGATGTTCGTTGCGATGGCGGTAATCGTGATCCTTGTCCTATTGGGACCCACAATCGGGAATGTGTTTTCGAATGTGATTGTCTTTCTCTAAGTTACGCATCCTTGTGATGCACGCTCCGCAAAGACCCCACCGTTGTACAGGTGGGGTCTTTCGTTTAGACTAAGCGGCGCATGGTTGAAGGAGATTCTGATGTCTCGATACAGTTCTTCATCACTCAGCCGACGCCGCTCAGGCGGCGGTGCGTGGCTGTGGGTCGTGATGGGAATGATTCTGGGTTTGATGTGTGCGGCGGTGTTCTTCGTCGGCGCACTGGCATTCGGCGCGGTCTTGATCGATCCTGCCGCGATTGCGGCTGCGAATTCCACGCAAACCCCTTGGATTATTACGTCCACGCCGCCCCCGGTGACACCCACCGATCCCCCAACGATTACCCCGACAGCCACCGCGACTGTCGAAGTGCCGTTGATCGTCCAGCCGCCAACGGCATCACCTACGCTGAATCCGACGCTTCAAACACTGATTCCCACCGGTACACCGACGACAGGCGGTGCAACCGCTCAGGATGCGGGTTCTGGTACCGGAACAACGCCGAACATCTCGACCTCGCTGCTTTCATTGGCGAGTGAAATCCGTCTGATTGCGGGTGGTACTTTCCAGATGGGAACAACCGCCGCAGAAGTGGTCGCGGCAGTTGATGAGTGTCTCGCGGGTTATGGCGGCACGGCTGGCACATGCCAGCTTAGTTGGGGCGAAGACGCACAGCCTCAGCATGCCGTTACAGTGAGCAGTTTCAATATGGAAGTGACGGAAGTTTCGTATCAGC
>CALBRY010000556.1 GCA_937927665.1 uncultured Chloroflexota bacterium | reverse complement strand
GCGGACTTCTTCGTAATACACATTTTCGACCGCGTTCTTGACATCGTTGATCTTGACCGGAACTGCGCCATCGGCGGCATTCGCGGCTTCGTACTGCGCCACAACTTCGCTGCGGATCGCGTCGATCGCGTTGCTGCGTTCGGTGCGGTCATTGGTGCTTACCAGCACTTCACGAATGCGAGCGCGGGTCTTTTCGGCGATCGTTTCCTGAAGCGCGGAGTCGATTTTCTGCGAGATATACGCGGATTTCGGCTTGCCGATTTCCGCCTGCATCTGCTTCTGAACCTGAATCAGCGGCTGAATCGAGTCGTGCGCCAAACGCAGTGCCCGGATCATGACTTCTTCCGAGACTTCGTGCGCCGCGCATTCGACCATATTGATCGCAAATTCTGTACCGGCAACACGCAGATCGAGCACGCTGTTTTCCAACTGCTGGATCGTCGGGTTGACGACAAGTTCGCCATCAATCATGCCGATACGCACACCGGCGACCGGTCCGTTCCACGGAATATCGCTGATCATGATCGCGGCGCTTGCGGCGAGCATTCCCGGCATATCGACCTGATGTTCCTGATCGTGCGAGAATGCCGACATCACCACCTGAACATCATTCCGCATGTCTTCGCTGAACAGCGGGCGCAGCGGACGGTCGATCAAGCGGGCGATCAGGATCGCGCCTTCGCTGGGGCGACCTTCACGGCGGAAATAGCTTCCGGGGATGCGTCCGGCGGCGTACAGTTTTTCTTCGTATTCCACACTAAGCGGGAAGAAATCCGTGCCTTCGCGCGCGGTCTTGCTCATCGTCGCAGTTGCAAATACGACCGTTTCACCCACCTGCACGGTGACTGCGCCGCCTGCCTGCTCCGCCAATTTACCTGTTTCGATGACGTAATCGTCGTTGCCCACGCGCACAGTATAGCGGTGGACTTTCCCCATCGGGGTATCAGATACCAGCATATGACTTCCTTTATCCTTGAGCGTCTTGATAGGTCGCCCGGACTTCAGGAGCTGGAGATCGCCGCCAAGAATGCGCCGCCGCATCCTTCGCTCCGTCCTCCAATTCCTGCACTCCGAGCACGAAACTTACACACATGGGGTTGTCATCCGACAGCCCCATGTGCAGATACCACTTTAATTAGCGACGCAGACCCAACCGTTGAAGAATTTCACGGTATGCGTTCGGGTCTTTCTGGCTCAGGTAACGCAGATGACGACGACGCAGACCGACCAACTTGAGCAACCCACGCTTCGAGTGATTATCGTGCGTGTGAGCCTTGAGGTGATCAGTCAACTGATGAATGCGCTGCGTGAGAAGTGCAATCTGTACCTGTGTCGATCCGGTATCGCCTTCATGGATTGCAAACTGCGCGGCGATCGTCTCTTTTTCGCTTTTTGTGAGTGCCATTTTTACCTTGCCTATCCCTTCTGTTGACGCCGATTGCGCCGGATAGGGGCGCATCGGTCTGTGAGCTATTCGAAAGGCATTATAGCAGAACGCGGTCAGGGTGCAACCGCCTTATATGAGGGGGTGACGCGATGGGACTTACGTGGATGGCGACACATGTTTGAATTTCGCATACTCTGAGCGGAACGACTTTTAGCCTTTTTTGGAGACTCCAACGGATGCGTTCACTGTTGATTGACGCGGCGGAACGTGCCGCGCGCTATTTGGAAATGCTGGACGATCGACCGGTATTCCCGCGCCAAGAGGCGATCGATGCGCTGTCAAGGCTGGATCACGCGCTGCCTGATGCGCCAACCGATCCGGCGGCGGTGCTTGCGCTGATGGATGAAGTCGCATCCCCGGCGACAACCGCGATGGCTGGCAGGCGCTATTTTGGCTTTGTCATTGGCGGATCGCTTCCCGCGAGTGTCGCGGCGAATATGCTTTCAACAGCGTGGGATAATGCCACCGCCATGCGTGCGAGCAGCCCCGCCGGGATCAAACTCGAAGAGGTGGCGCTGAAGTGGGCGCGCGATCTGCTTCACCTGCCGCCTGAGAGTATGGGCGCGTTTGTGACAGGCGCAACAATGGCGAACTTCACCGCATTAGCGGCGGCGCGTCATGCTGTATTGGAGTGGGCAGGCTGGAATCTCGAATTTGATGGGATGTTCGGTGCGCCGCCGATCACCGTCATCGTGGGTGAAGAAGTCCACGCAAGCGTCCTCAAAGTGATCGGCATGTTGGGCTTGGGGCGAAACCGCCTGATCAAAATCCCGACGGATGAGCAGGGGCGTATGCGTGCCGATCTGCTGCCGGATACCATCCCCTCCCCTGCGATCGTGATCCTGCAAGCGGGGAATGTCAACACCGGCGCAAGTGACCCCTTCGATCAAATTATCCCGCGTGTGCGCGGCGAAGGCGTGTGGGTGCATATTGATGGCGCATTCGGCTTGTGGGCGGCAGCATCGCCCAAACTGGAACACCTCGTCAAAGGGGTGCAGCTTGCCGACTCGTGGGCGACGGATGCTCATAAATGGCTCAACGTGCCGTATGACAGCGGGATCGTGTTCACCCGTCATCCGGCGGCGCATCGTGCCGCCGTCGCGTCAAGCGCGGCGTATTACATGCGAAACGAAGGCGAGCCAGCATTTTATGAGCCGGTCGATTACACGCCAGAGACTTCACGGCGCGGGCGCGGTATCGATTCGTGGGCGGCGATGCTGTCGCTTGGCAAGCGCGGCGTTATCGAAATGTTCGAGCAGTGCTGCGATCAAGCGCAGATATTCGCCAAAGCATTAAGCGGCGCGGGATACGAAATTCCGCACGAAGTCGTCTTGAATCAGGTGATGGTCAGGTTCGGGGATGATGCGCGCACGCACCGGGTAATCCGCGCGCTGCAGCAAGAAGGCACAATGTGGGCGGGTTCGACTGTGTGGAAAGGACGCGCCGCCATGCGGATCAGCGTCTCATCATGGGCGACGACTGACGCCGACGTCACGCGCAGCATTGAGGCGATCTGCCGCGCCGCCGCCGAAGCATAAAAAAAGCGCGGAGAGCGCCGAAAAATCTGCGCTCTCCGCGGTATTTATTCCTGCCCGTAACGTTCCGCGCGCTGCGCGTCCGCCACCAACGAAACCGTGTGATGTGTGCGGAACAGGCTGTACTGTCCGCTGCGCCCCGGTACGGGATTAAGGACGTTTTCCGTCTCCATGATCGAAAACCACAGCGGGAAATCCCAGATGCCCTGTGGATCGATCATGCGGAGCGTCTGCTCACTGATGATCATGTTGCGTTCGTAAAGCTGAAGCAGCATACGAATGAACTGATCGCGCGTATTAAGCATCGTCCGCGCCATCTCGACATCAGCGTTGAGCGAGATGCCTTTTGTGAAGAAATCGCTTTGCGGATTCGGGTATTCCTGAACGTTCGCCGCGCCGTGCTCCTGCAAAAATTCGACTGCGCGCTGAAATGATGTCGAGCGATCAAACGGACGCAGACGCTTATGCAGACTGCCGAGCGGACACCATGTGAAGCCCCGGAAGCTCGTGAACTGTTCAACGCTCACGACGATCCGACGAACCATGTTCGCCGTTTCGGTATCGCGTTCCTCAAGCTCCTCAATCGAAAGGTTGTGCCATGAAGTATCTTCATCCATTTCGGAGTCTTCAGATGGCGGCGGCGGTTCGATTTGGCTGTCAACCGGATAATCAGGACGCAGCTTGATCACCGGAACAAGATCGTCAGGGTTATGGCGGTGCGGCACGAGTTCACGCATCAGCACCCGTTCGCGCACCAGACAATCGATCCAGTCCGAGCGCCACTGATCGCTGTAGTTCAAACCGGGACGCTCAAGTTCCCGATCCATCGCCAACCCTTTGAGCAGGAAGCCGTAATTGACATATTCCCACCCGCGCACGGAGAGCGTGTTTTGCACGCGCACCACGATACGCTCACGGATCAGGCGTGTTTTTTCAACGACAGGGTGATACTCGTCGATGATGATATCTTTACTCTTGCCGACCGTCTGAATGATCCCCAGCGCGATCGCCTGCTGTACGAGATCTTCCGCACGCGCTTGATTGACAACCGCGCCGACTTCCTGCAAGCGGTTGATCAACTGGGTGCGTGACAGGACTTCCGTGCCAACTTCACGCGCCAAGCGGTCGAACTGGATGATCACACTCGCCCACTGCGACGGCGTAAACCCGTTCGGATCGTCTTCGTCAGTATCCACCGCAACCGAAGAAGCGCCCAACGATTGATGGGTTTGGAGGTTGGTAAAATCCTCCACAAATTCAATCGTGACGCTGGAATTGTTCTCTAACTGGCGGCTGATGCTGCCGCGCACCGCCCACAAAATCACCGTTTTGTTGCGCCCGCGCAGCGTATTGATCACATCGTTGAAGTCACGGTCACCGCTGGCGACGATATACACATCCGCCGCGTCATCATGTCCGCTGTCGGTCATGACATCTTTGGCGATCCGCATATCAGCGCTGTTTTTGCCGGGGAGCGTAAACATCGGGTCAATATTCGACATGGCGAGACGGCTCGGCGCATCGTCGGCAACTTCGCGCCCGGAATTATCGACCAGCGGCGGCAGACTCCCCCGCTGACCCCACGGCGCATAAGCGGCGATCTTGATCACCTGCCCGTGTGCCTGTGCCTGCCGGAGAAACGAGTCAATCAGTTGATCGAGGTTGACCGTGTAGCCCTGCTCGTTCAAGCTGATGGCGATATTCTCGAAGTCCACGTAGACCGAGACATTTTTCGTCTGCTGGATGCCGAGGAGCGTTTCTAGCGGCTGGAAAATCACATCTTCTGCGAATTCCGTCCCCTTGAGTACGTCCTCAATCCCCCACATGCGAATACGGGCGCTGCGCGTCGTCTTGATGCGGCGCACAAGCGGCATTAAATCGCGGTTGGTCGTCGCCAAGATCAGCTCGTCCACCGGATCGGGATCGAAAGAGAAATAATGCATGATGAGTGCATCTGCAAGGCTCGAGCGAAGCGGCACATCAAATGTGTCGTAGCCCGCGCCCTTGAATACATACTGCGGATCAACCGGCGTGCGTGTTTGGCGGCGGTGCATTTCCCAGTTGGCAACCGCAACCGCCTTGAGACGGTCAGCGCTCGCCAAGCCCGCCGCGAGTGCCGCGCCACCGCGCAGCCCTACCGCGAGTTCTTGCAGGTCTATTGAAACGCCTCGCTTACGAAAATGTTCAAGGAGGTCGTCAACATCTACAATCAAATATGCAGCCATATTTCAACCTAAATCTCGTGCCGCCTTTAAAATGGACGGCGCTCAAACTGCGCGCTTATCGCGCAGACTCTTCGATTTTCACAATGAATGTATTGTTGCCAAGGAAACGTAACGCTCGGCGAATTTTCAATTTGCGCTAATTGTAACAAAGTCCAGGGGTGCAATCAAGCGGGAGCTCAGTCATTATTACAAAGCGTGTTAAGATTCCTTCGCGTATGTGTCAGAGTTTTGCACGTTTCATGGCATCTATGATGAAATATACACTTCTCACGGCGTATTTTACTCTATTTTTGAGCATACGGATGATCAAGGATTGGATACGTATGGACTTGGTTGGTACACGCCCTGCGTATCCCTCCCGTGAGTAAACGGGAGAGGATACGCGTAAATGAGCGATCAATAAGCTTTGGCAAAGAGCGCGATCCGCTGTGAGTCTTTGCCTGTTAGGAAACATTTACCGGAAACTTCCGGTTGATCCAGCGGGAAGCAGCGATTCGTCGCCCCTGTCTCTGTCTTAATGCGCGCTTCGTCGTCATCCGTGCCAGCCCAATAGCCGCGTGCGAACCCGCCGCTTTCGACAACCGCCTTGAGTTCCTCGTAGCTGCGCACATCGGTGATGCTGCTGTCGCGGAATGCGGTCGCCTGTGCCAGCAAACCCGCCTGCACTTCGTTGAGAAGCGCTTCGATTTGCACCGCAATCTGATCCTGAGACAATACGCGCTTGCCTTCCTTGCCGGGAATATCGCGGCGGGCGGCAACAACGGCGTTATTCTGCACGTCACGCGGACCGATCTCCAAACGCACGGGGACGCCGCGCATCTCCCAATCGTTGAACTTGAAACCGGGTGTCTCGTCACGGTGATCGATACGCACGCGAATCCCCTTCGCCGCGAGTTCGTTCTTGATGCGCTCGGCGGCTTCGGTGACGGCGGCATTTTCCGTGTCCGTCTTGTAGATCGGCACGATCACCACCTGAATCGGGGCGAGACGCGGCGGCAGACGCAAGCCTTTTTCGTCGCCGTGCGTCATCACAACCGCGCCGACCATGCGTGTACTCATGCCCCACGAAGTCGTCCAGCAGAACTGCTGCTCGTTCTTTTGATCAACATACTGGATATTGAACGCCTTCGCGAAGTTCTGCCCCAAGTTGTGACTCGTGCCGCACTGGAGCGCCTTGCGATCGCCCATTACGCCTTCGATCGTGTAGGTGCGGAGCGCTCCGGCGAAGCGTTCACGATTGCTTTTTAATCCCTTAATCACCGGGATCGCCGCTTCGTTGATCGCCACGTCCGCGTACACATCCAGCATCAGGAGAGTTTCCGCTTCGGCGTCGGCTTCGGTCGCGTGCGCGGTATGTCCTTCCTGCCACAAAAACTCGGTGGTACGAAGGAACGGACGGGTACGCAGTTCCCATCGAACAACATTCGCCCACTGGTTGAGCAGAAGCGGCAGATCGCGGTACGACTGAATCCAATTCGACATCGCTTCACCGATGATCGTCTCGGACGTGGGACGCACGACAAGCGGTTCGGTCAAAACTTCGCCGCCGCCAATCGTCACCACCGCGAGTTCCGGGCTAAAGCCTTCGACATGTTCGGCTTCGCGGCGCAGATAGCTTTCCGGAATGAACAGCGGGAAATAAGCATTCTGGTGTCCGGTGGCTTTAAAGCGCTTATCAAGCGCGTTGCGGATGCCGTCCCAGAGTTCGTAGCCATACGGCTTGATGATCGGGCATCCGCGCACTGGCGAGAGCGCCGCAAGGTCAGCGCGGTACACAATATCGTTATACCATTCGGCGAAATCAACACGGGGCGACGGGATTGCCTGTGTCATCAGCGTTCCTTTTGTCAAGTTGTTGAGCCAATAAACAACCGCTCGCGCGGTCATGGGTGATTATAGTGGGGTCGATTGATAAGCGTACAGCCCAAAAGTTCCGCACCTGCTCCCCCCAAGGGGTCATGTGTATAGTGGCAAAAGCGGCGAACATCATCACGGTGTACAGTGCATTTAAAGTGAGGTGTATCGTGATGGAATCAGCGAGGGCGCCGCGAGAGCGGGCGATCGGCAAGCTGGCAGAATTGATCAACGGCATCAAGATCGCCATGCTGACGACGACGGATAATCGGGATGGATCGCTCGTCAGCCGCCCGATGGGGACACAAAAAGTCGAATTTGACGGACAGTTATGGTTCTTCACGGAGGACGACTCCCCCAAGGTCGATCAGGTGCAGCAGGATCGTCAGGTTAATGTGAGCTACGCCGATAACGGCGCGAACCGCTACGTCTCCGTGAGCGGTACGGCGCGCATCGTCAAAGACCGCGCCAAAATGGAAGAATTGTGGAATCCGATGTTTAAAGTCTGGTTTCCGGAAGGCTTAGACACCCCCGATATTGCGCTGCTGTGCGTCGATGTCGTCCGGGCAGAATATTGGGAGAGCGACGGCAAGATCGCTTCGCTGCTCCAATTCGCCAAAGCGCTGATCAACCGCGAAGAAGCGGATGATATGGGCACGAACGAAAGACTTCAACTGAAGTAACGCGACAACAATTTTGTAGGGGCGCGTCGCGCCCTTACTCTGCGTCCTCTGCGGCGGACGGTTTTTCGTCCCACGTGCGCGTGTAATTGACTTGGAGTTTCTTCATCACGGCTTCGCCGAGGTCGATCCCGCTGATGCTCGCCAGTTGCAGCAGATACAACATCACATCCGCGAGTTCGCTGGCGAGTTCTTCACGATCGGGGGCGTCATCCCGCCATTGGAAATGTTCCAGCACTTCTGACGCTTCCAGCACGAGTGAGATCGCCAGATTGCGCGGCGTTTGCGGGCGCTTGGAGTCGGGTTCGTACCAGCCTTTCGAGCGCACGAAGTCGTGCATCGCTTGAGTGAGCGCCTTCAGATCATTGGAATCCATTCGCGTCCCCGAAGCGCTCAATACGCGTTCATATCGCGCCGCAAGACCGTTTGCAGCACCGTGCGGATGATGATCTTAATATCCAGCCACAGCGACCAGTTTTCCACGTACCACAGATCATAACTCGTGCGATCCGTAATCGACGTATCGCCGCGCAAGCCGTTGACCTGCGCCCATCCGGTCATGCCTGCTTTTTCGCGGTGGCGTTCCATATAGCGCGGAATCTGGTCGCGGAACTGCTGTACATAAACCGGGCGTTCGGGGCGTGGTCCGACAAGGCTCATCTCACCGATGAACACATTGATCAACTGCGGAATTTCGTCCCAATTCGTCTTACGCATAAACGAGCCGATGCGCGTCACACGCGGATCGCCGGGGGTTGTCCAACCGGGTCCGTTCTTTTCGGCATCACTGCGCATCGAGCGGAACTTGATCATCTGGAACGGGCGACCATCCAAGCCCATGCGCTCTTGCGTGAAGAATACCGAACCCGGCGAACTCAACTTGATCACGATCGCCGTCAGCAGCATGAGCGGAGAAAGCACGATCAGCCCGAACGATGCGCCGATGATGTCCAGCCCGCGTTTTAAGCTGAGTTTCCACCCGCGCAGCGCAATATCGCGCACCGTGATCAACGGCGTGCCGCCCAGATCATCGACGCTCAGATCGCCCGCCATGTATGCGAACATATCCGGGTAAACTTTAATATCCACGCGCCCGCGCTGGCACAGCGTGATCAAATCAACCAGTTCATCGCGCTGCGGCTCAGGAATAGCGATGATCACCTGATCGACTTTGTACGAATCGATGATCGCGGGGAGTTCTTTCGGCGTGCCAATATACGGTATACCGGGATACGGCTGAGGTTTACTTTTCAGATTTAACGGGA
>CALBRY010000555.1 GCA_937927665.1 uncultured Chloroflexota bacterium | reverse complement strand
CGATCCTTCCGGCGCGCCGCCTGTGACCGGGTAATTCTGCACCACCGCATCAGCGCCCAAGTGATACCAACCCGTCAAGATTCGATACTCACCCGGTGGAAAGCCTTCGCGATAGAGATAAATGGTATCCTGCCAGCCATCCCCGGCGCGCATCTCCCCCAATGGTCGATCTTCTTGCGCGACGATTTCTCCTGCACTGTTGATCACATGGACGAAGCGAATATCGTTCGCTGTGATCGGTACATCAAAATCCCAACGCAGATAGGCATGGAATGCGCGCCCGATGATGTAATTCGTCCGCCAGCCGATCAAGCGGATTCCATGTTCGATCATGACCGGATCGGGCGCGGTTTCAGCGCGTAAATCACGGTCAAGCGCGAGACTGCCGAGCGGTGGACATGCCAGCGAATCGGGAATGACGGTGGGGCATGGGTTCGCGCTCGTCAAGCTGAGGGTATGAAAGCCGGGAGAGGGTATCCATACAGGCAGATCGGCACGTCCGGCTTGTGCATCCGCGCCCCATGCGTAAATTCGCTGACCGTTGAGCAGCAGTTCAGGCTGGCGGCTGAGTGCGTCAAGCGTGATCGCCGCATCGACCCAACCGCTTTCCGGCGCATAGAGATAAACCGCCGCGTGATTCGGATCGGCGGGTGCATCGATCACCGTGAACGATGATGCCGATGTTTCGGGCGAGGCAGGACGCGCAAAAATGGCAATCTGTGCATCCTCGTAAACCGGATCACCGAGGCGATCGCGGGCGCGGGTTTCGATTGTGCCGTCGTCCTGTTCGCGGTGAACAATCACAATATCCGCCCCGACTGCTGCGAGAAGCGCCGGATCGAGCGTTTCTTGTAAGAGACTCAGCACAGCAGGATCAACAGGGGTGCGGCGGGTCAACTGTCCGGCGATCAGCGGGAGTTCGTGCGCTGTCTGCAAATAGAGCGCCTGTTTCGCCGCGACCAGATTTTCATGCGGCAGATCAAGCACGGCTGCTCCTTCGAGGTCGCGGAGCGCATCCGGCAGTGCGGCGGCGGTCGTCGGGAGAGGGAAAAACAGCTGATATTCGAACGCAATCCAGCCGATCAAGGCGATCACCGCCGCAAATCGGATCGGGCGCGCCCATTTGCTCAAGCGTGCCGCGATCCACGCCGCGCCGTACCCCGCCAGCGCCGCGATCGCTAAGGCGGTCAAAAAGTTGAATCGACCGGGGGTGCGCGCCAAACTGACAAACGGCAGATTGGCGATCAGCGCAAACGGAAGCGGAATATTCGATCGATAGCCTTCCAACACAACAGTGACGGGTTGATCAAAGATTTTGAGGAGCGCACCGAGCGATAAACCATATGCCACCAGCGCGACCAGAAGCCACCAACGGGCGGCGCGCACGCGGATCACGGCAATCACGCCCAGAATGGCGGCAGCGATGCCGATATATGCCGCGCCTTCGTCGATGTTCACGCCCAACACTTGATGCGTGTAGTCGAGCCGCCCGAACAGGGGATGAAAAAATGACGGCGTGACGGCGGCAAGCAGATCAGCACTGTAGCGCACAACGCCGCCTTCGTCGGTGTATGCCGCTGTGCCGAATGTCGAACCGAGCGCGGGCAGCAGAAACAACCCGTAAACCGCCGCGCCAATCCCGGCAGCAAGCGTGATCCATGCCAGCGCACGCCATTTGCGTTGAATCAGGAGCGCGATCCCGAACAGCGCCGTCAGCGGCAGCAGGAGATAGATCGTCTGGAGGGGATGTCCCCATGCACTGATCAAAAAGGTGAGCGCCACCCAGAATATCAAGCGCGGTTCAGCGTGATCAACAAGGCGAAACAGAAAATAGGCGTACAGCGGCGCGCCCCATGCAGCGATCAACCCGGCATGACCCGCGCCGAGATGTCCTTGCATCGTCGGGAAGAGCATATAAACCGTGCCAGCGATCAACGCGGGCAAAAATGCCAACTCGCGGCTTACGATGCCCGTGCGGGTGATCAGGTCACGCGCCAGAAGCCACATCGCCCACCCATTGAGCGCCATCGACAGCAGCAGTTGAAGATTCAACGCGGCGGGGAGCGGCAGCACGAGCGCCAGCGCCCAAGCCGGGAAATACTGAAGCGGAACCGCCCACATCAACGCGCCATCAATGCCGTTGGGATACGCCAGCAGGGTTTGGGTAAACAGCGGCTCACCATGACGGAGCGCATACCCGAACCACCAAACATGGTGCGCCATCTCGTAAGCATCCCCGTACACGAACCCGGCGAACTCGCTCGAAAGATTAAGGACGAGCGGAAAGGTGATGATCAACGCGATCAAGCCGTACAAGGCGATCACGAGCAGATGGGCGCGGAAACGGATCGGGGTCATGGCACAAACTCCAGAGTGAGGTCTTGCAGATCGAGGGCGCGGCAGACGAGCGGCGCGACCGGGATTTCACAGGATGGATCGGGCGTGATCATAAGCGTGCTGTAACCCGCCGGAAGATCGAGCGGTACACGAAGCCCATGCGCGCCGTTGATCGACCATTCGAGTAAGGAAACGCCGTTGAGGATCAGCGATGCGCCGCGTGCGTCGGACGGGTTCACCGAACCCGTCAGCAGGGCGCGGCTCGGCGTTGGAGTGAAGATCGAAACGCGCACCGCGCCATTTTCGGCGGCGCGCACGCTCCACAGCGGCGACAAGTTTTCATCTCCGCCGCCGGAATATTCCGGCACACGAAAAACGACGAAGCGCGCATCGGCATAGATGGGCGTGAGATAACGCTCATACAGGCGGCGTTCGAGTTCGCCTTCAGCGTCCGCCCATTCACGGTGCAGGATGATCAGATCAACGCCGGATACGTCGAGAAGCGCCGGATCGAGCGTGTCTTGCAGCAGTGCGCCTTTCGCCGGATCAAGCGGCGTCTCGCGGGCGATATGCCCGCCGATGAGCGGCAGACGATGCGCGGATTGCAGATACAGCGCCTCTTTATCGACCAGCGGGTGATCGAAGGGGACATCAAACACGGCACGCGCGCCAGAATCGCGTATGGCGGGGATGGCGGCGGAGATAACCGGCATCTCCCAGAAGGTACGTGTATCCACAAGCAGAACGGCACACAAGACGAGCATCAGCGGCGCGGCGAAACGCTTCACACGGGGATACAACCACGCCGCGCCATAGCCTGACATCACCGCCAGCGCGAAGCCAACCGCGAAAATAAACCGCGCCGGGGTGCGGCTGAGATTGACGAACGGCAGATCGTGGATCAGCAGATACGGAAGGGCGATCCGCGTGGCGTACCCGCCGATCTGGAGCGTGACCGGCTGATCGAATACCCGCAAAAACGCACCGAGCGAGAATACCCAAGCGATCACCGCACCAATCCACCAGATGCGCGATTTGCGCGCCGCGATGATGCCGATCCCGCTGAGAATCAAGCCCACGATGCCGAGATATGCCGTTGTTTCGAACGGTTCGCCGCCGATCACCTGACCGTTGTAGCCCAATCCGCGATAAAGCGGATGCACGGGCGACGGTGACACAATCGCCAGCGGCGAAGCGCTGTAACGGATGATTCCGCTCGGCGGGGTGATGCTGACGCTGGCAGAATCGATCAGGTACGGCGCGACAAATATCAGCAGGATCAAACCGCCCAAGATAATCGCCCCACCCTGCCGGATGAGCGCATGCCGATCAATCCGCGGCTGAATTAGAAGGATCAATGTGACTGGAAGCGTCATATAGAGCAATAGGGGGATGCTTCCTAATGCGCTGACGGCGAAAAACACGCCTGCCAGCACAAACGTCAGCGGGCGCGGGTCATCGCGCAAGCGGACGAGGAACAGCGCGAAAAGAGGCGCTCCCCACAGTGCCAACAAACCAAGATGTCCCGCACCCATGTGACCACCGAAGGCTGGAAATGTCAGGTAGATCAAGCCAGCGGTGAACGCCGCAAACCCGCGTCGTGATGAGTCAGGCAGCACGGCGCGCACGAACAGAAACATGGATAGACCGTTGAGCGCCAGCGCCAGCAGTACGGATGCGTTAAACGCGAATGCAAGCTGATCCGGCGCGAACAGGACGATCAACACGGCGGGGAACGATTGGAGCGGCACAGCCCACAACCACGCGGCGGATAAACCATCGGGATAGAGCAGGTGCGGCTGAATAAACGGATTTGCGCCTTCGCGGAGCGCACGCGCGATCCATGCGATATGGGCGGTGTATTCGGTGCTGTCGCCGAATGGATGCCCGATCAGGTGCGTGCTGATCACGGTGATTAACGGGTACGTGACCACGCACGCCGCGATCAAGTAAGCGGCGAAGATCAAGGGGGCGGAGGGAATTCGTCTCATTGGCGCTATTGTAGCGGGCATGGGAGAGGCGGCAAGGATGCGGAATTAAACAGATGGACTTGAGAAAAATTCCCGATCACGATAAACTTCCTTCAAGTAACGGAGTACAAAACCTGTGACAGCTCAAGCGCTCGACCGGTTCGGTCGCCTGATCAATTATTTGCGGATTTCGCTGACGGATAAGTGTAATCTGCGCTGCGTGTACTGCATGCCAGAGGATATGGTCTTTCGTCCATCGCATGAGTTGATGCAGGATGACGAACTGTTCACGATGGTGCGGCTGTTCGCGGAATTGGGTTTCCACAAATTCCGGCTGACGGGCGGCGAACCGACGATCCGCCAGAACATTGTTGATATTGTCCACTTCATCGCCCACACCCCCGGCGTGAACAGTCTTTCGATGACGACAAACGGCGTTTTGCTGCGCTCGCTTGCCGAGCCGCTGCACCGGGCGGGCTTGCAGCGCATCAATGTCAGCGTCGATACGCTCGATCCGGTGCGTTTTAAGCGGATCACACGTTGGGGAAATTTAGACGACGTATGGGCGGGAATCGAAGCGGCAGAACGCGCCGGAATGACGCCGATCAAGCTGAATGCCGTTGTCGTGCGCGGCTTCAATGAAAACGATGTCACGGCGCTGGCGCGGCTTTCGGTCGATCACGAATGGCAGATTCGGTTTATCGAAATGATGCCGTTCGGTGAAGTCGCCACGTTTGCCCGCGAACAAATCGTGACCGATCAAGAAATTCGGGATCGGATTGCGGAAGAATACACGCCGCTGGAACTGCTCGATGATGGGCGGTTGGACGGCGAAGCGCGGCTGTACCGCTTCCCGAATGCGCGCGGAACGGTCGGATTTATCAGCACGGTGACACAGCCATTTTGCGCGTCGTGCAACCGCGCCCGCTTGACGGCGGATGGCATTCTGCGGCTGTGCTTACTGCGCGATAAAGAGGTCGATTTGCTCACACCGCTGCGAAACGGCGCAAGTCAGGATGATTTGAAACAGATCATCCTTGATGGAATCTGGCAGAAACCGTGGGGGCATGGACTGGAAGACGATGTGATCCCGCTCAAGCGGGTGATGAGTCAGATCGGCGGCTAATCCCCCGGTCGATCCGGTTTGCGATCCGGCGGAGTTGTGCCGATCAGTGCTTCGATGTCTTGCGGGCTGAGATAGGTATTCCGGTTGATGGGGAACGGATCGACCGGTTTATCGCCCGCGCCCATCATGCGGCGGATCATTTCCATTTCCATCGTCGTGATCGATCCCATCACCCCCGCTTCGTTGTCATGTTCCGCTTTACCGAACGCGCGGTGAAATGCGATCCGCTGGAACTGCACGCTTGCCATATCGCGCAAAAAAAAGTTACTGGGATTGATCATGCGCGGCGTCAAGTCTTTTGCGCGGATCAGCGAGAGCGAGAAGATCAACATCGCCACGCCTACCCACTGAGTCTCATTGAGGCGATCGCCCAACACGAAATACGCCAACCCCAACGCGACTCCGATTTCGGCAACGGCAATGATCGCCGTCCGCAAACTGCCAAATACCTGAACACTGGCGAACATGGTTAAGCGAGAAAGCGCCGTCGTCATCCCTAAGACAACGATCGAAGGGAGCGCCGCCGTCATCACTGCGGCGGTGATTGGTCTACCGACACCCGCCCACACCATCATGACGATCACTCCCATGGTGGTCAGGATATACAGGGCGGCAGTCGGCGCGGGCATTTCGCGCAGCACAAATTGGCTGAGGATGACCGTCCCGGCAAACATGAGCGCATTCGCCAGCATCAACCCGACGCCGAACCAATCGATCGGGCGGCTGCCAAAGCCGGTGATCAAGACGATAGCCGCCATCGCCAGCCCCACACGGATCGCCGTCCGGCGGTCGATTTTTTCGCCGCCCAGATGACCGAGCAGGATCGCCATGACGAGATATGTCCCGTTCAAAAGCTGAGACAACGACGCATCCAGCAGCCCTAAGCCGCTGTAAAAGAACAGCGAACCGATCCCGTTGATCGTACCGACGACGATACAGCCGAGCAGCCCTGCCGGATAAATATACAGGTATTTACGAAAGAACAGCGCGAACACACCCCACAGGAACACAACAGCGACGACCGTACGGAATGCTGCCACACTAAAGGGATCAGCACCCGCGAGAATCGCAGACTTGCCGAAAATTGGCGCGACACCCAGTAAGATCGGTGTGAGAAACGCGGCGGCGATCCCCTGTGCGCGCGGTGAGGGTGTTACAATTTTGATAGGCACGAGACGCAGCTCTGCAACCAGACGTTACAAAAATTTAATCCTGATCCTAGTCTACATCCGTTACCTTTTTTCCGCGACTAAAGGTAATGTGACTGTGAAAGTGCTTCCGGGATAGGTTTCCGGGTCATAGCCTGCACTTTCAACCGCGATTTGCCCGCCGTGCGCGTCAATGATGCCTTTGGTGATCGCCAACCCCAAGCCGATCCCACCGCCGCGAAATGCGGTCTTGCTGGTGGAATGCAGATGCAGATTGCTGGCGGTGTGAAAGCGATCAAAGATCGTCCGCTGGTCGTCCGCCGTGATGCCGATGCCGTGATCATGCACGTATACTTTGACGGTTGTCTCCAACGTTTCGGCGCGGATTTCGACAGCGCCGCCATCCGGCGTGTATTTGATCGCGTTGCTGATCAAATTGCGTAACGCCAATTCGAGCAGTTCCCAATCGCCGCGCATACTGCTTGGAAAGCCGGAACGATCGAGCGTGAGCTTGAGGGAGCGTTCGACAACCGCCGTTTCGTAGCTTTTGATCGCCTTCATGGTGATATTGCCCAGATCGAGCGGTCCGATCACGAGATCAATCTGATTGGTCATGATGCGGCTCATCGTCACGACTTCTTGAATGATGCTCTGCATCCGCCCGATCGATTGGTTCATGCCATCCATCAACATCCGCAAATTGGGATCAGCGATCAGGATCGGCTTGATATACGGGTTATCTTCAAGAAGGCGGCTGTAGCCGAATACCAGCGTCAGCGGCGTGCGGAGTTCATGCGCGGTGATCTGGATAAACGTGTCTTTCATGCGGTCAAGGCGGCGAAGCTGCTGGTTGACCATTTCCAATTCGCGGATTCGGTTTTCCAACCGCTCCGCGACTTCACGCGCATAACGCGTCTGCGCTTCGCCCAACCGTTTTTCATCGAGCTTTTCACTACCGCCGTTGAGATAGAACTCAACTTGAGTCGGGAGCGCTTCGATATCCAACGGCTTGGTGATATAGCCCGTCACCCCGGCGGCGAGCGCAAGTTCGCGCTGTTCGCCGAGTGACTGGGCGGTGAGTGCAACGATCGGCGTGGCTTCAAATGCCGGATCGCTGCGTAAACGGGTGGTGATCTCGCGCCCGGTCAAGTCCGGCAGGTTAATGTCGGTCAGGATCAAGTCGGGTCGTTCTTTACGAGCAAGATCGATCCCGACCAGTCCGCAATCAGCGACCAGAACCCGGTATCCATGAAACTTGAGCGTTCTCTCGACGAGCGAACGACTCGCTGCATCGTCTTCGATATACAAAATCGTGGCAGGTACGGTCACTTGGTTTTCTCGTCCCGTCAGGTTCGCATGTGTAACATCTTATAGAGTAACACATTCCAGACGGCTATTCTAAACGTGTGACGAGGTTGTCAATCACGCTGTCATCAATGGATGAGCCTTTAGCGAGCAGCATCTCAACCTGTGTGGTCAAGCGCGCGCGCTCTTTGGCGGTGAGTTCCTTGGCGGTCAAGACGACGATCGGGATCGACGCGAGTTCCGGGTCTGCCTTCAGGGTTTCGATCACCTGAAAACCGTCCACATCGGGCATCATGAGATCGGTGATCACCATATCCGGGCGGGTTGTGCGGACAAGTTCCAGCCCTGCCGCGCCATCATGCGCCATTTGTACATCGAATGCGCCTTTTGCTTGCAGCATCCGGCGGATCAAGCGGGCGGCATCCTCGTTATCTTCGATGATCACCACGCGCTTCACCTGTGATTCGATCTGATCGAGCGCGGCATACAAGCCTTCTTGCGGCACGGCAGGCGCGATTTCACGCTGCGAAAGCTCGACTTGTTTTTGCCAGTGATCGCCGAGGATCATCGTCTCAACAGGCATGGTGTGACCGGAGCAGTTGATCACAACAACATCATTCGGCTTGATCACGCCCTGCTGAACCAGTTTGAACAATCCGGCAAACGTGACCGCTGTCGCGGGTTCGACGGAAATCCCTTCATTGCGGGCAACAAGGCGGGTCGCATGGAAGGCTTCTTCATCGCTGGCGCTGACAAAATGCCCGCCGAATTCCTGCACATAATCGTAGAGGAGTTCGTAAGCACGTCCGGGGTTGCCCGTCGCAAGCGTGGCGATAATCGTTTCCGGGTTTTCGACCGGGGTAGCGATGCGCTGGTGACGCCCAAAGGCTTCGACCATCGGGGCGCATCCGGTAGACTGGATCGCGCCGATAGCGGGCATCTTATCGATCAAGCCGAAGCCCATCATTTCGCGGAAACCTTTGCCCACGCCGATCGGTCCCATGCCGCCGCTCACGCTTTGCAGGAACCAATCCGGAGCGCGCCAGCGCTTGCCGTCTTCGAGTTCGTAGCCAAGCTGTTCGCCGATCTCGTATGCCATCGTTTTCATCGCTTCGATAGCG
>CALBRY010000554.1 GCA_937927665.1 uncultured Chloroflexota bacterium | reverse complement strand
TTGCGCCGTCGAAAATCCGCCGCTTGCTGTCACGGTAGTTGGCGGAATAGGTGTCGCATCAAGGCTCCCCGGAGGACGCGCCGTGTTTGTCGGCGGGGCTGGAGGCGATGTCCGCGAGGGCGTCACCGTCGGAATAGGTGTGGGTTGGGTCGCAGTCGGTGTCGGCGTAATCGTCGGCGTCCGCGTGGCGGTCGGCGTGATCGTGAGCGTGCTGGTGGGCATCGGCGTAGGCGTCGAAGCGCTGTACGGCGTGATTCCATAATACGATGCTGCCGTGCTGGTGAAAATCCATGCTTCCCAGTTCTGCACAATCCGGTTAAGAGGCTCACCCATCACCGCTTGATAGGCTTCCGCGAATGTCTCATGATCTGCGATTTCGCGCATCAGTTGGTAAACCCCTTCGCGCCCCACCCGGCTGATCATGTATGCCAGCAGTCCATATGTCTGAGCCGCGTACACCGTTGAATCGACATTTGCGGGAGGATTCTCAATTTCCGCCAGCGTGAATAGGCTGTCCGTTCGCGCCGCTGCCAATGCTGGCGCAAGGCTGGTCAATTTCGGCGTCGGTTCAAAAAAGCGTCGGACAGCGCCACTAAACCATACCGGAACATCGGATTCTTGCCATAAAGGCGTTACGAATTCGCTCCACACGATATCATACAGATAATCGGTCAGATCATCTTCTTCGTTGGGGCGAACAGACGTGAGTCCCGCTTCACGTAGAAGCGCGCGCGCATTCGTTTCACTGCACGGAATGCGAAGCCCACTGCGTACACCGATCGCCATCAGCGCGCCCTCCACATCAAGACAACCGGGAGGCTCGATACCTAAGTATAGAATCCATTCAAAGTGTGGGCTGCGTTCGGTTGCGCTCGCCAGTGCGTCGTATCGGTTACGAATCTCTGCCAGCGCTGGATTGATCGTATCTTGAACCCCTGTCGCGTAATAAGCACTGATTCTTTCTGACGGATCGGCGCTGTACTGCCACTGAAGCCGCTGATCCTCAAATGTGAACCGCTTTTCGGTGCTTATCACGGTACCGTTTTCGAGCGTTACTTCCCATACGATTTGCATCGAACTAAATAAAGGGAAAGGATCGGCGGCGCTTAGCGGGTATAGATAATCCAACTGCGTCTCGCTGATCGGTGTTGGCGGCGGCTGATCAGGGCGTGGGGTAGGAGGCGCTGCCTGCGGCAGAATGATCTCGTTCAGATCAAGCGTGATCTCGTCGCGCTGTTCTTCCCCAATAAACACGAACAATCGCGACGATACCAATTGATCGACAGGTGCGGGTACGGTAGCAGTCAGCCGGATCGCCATCGGGTAAATGATTTCTTCGCGCATCTGCATTGCGGGTGTATTTTGCGCCCGCAGCGGCAGTATTCCGCCCATACTTGCGAACAGGAGGATCAACAAAACTCGACGCATGAAATCAGATGCCTCCTACAAAGCTGCTGGCAAAAATAGCAAGCGCTAACTGTGCGAAGTTATACAGCAGATGTGCGATGATCGCTGCTGTGGTGCTGTGGCGCTTACGCAGCCACCCAAGCGACACTGACAGCACAAGAATAGCGATCGAAGCCGGGGTAAGTGTGTATTGGGTGTGAAGCAGCATGAAGAATACGCTCGTCAAGCCAATGCCGAAAATCGGCTGTAAGGCGCCCCGGAAGAAGATTTCTTCACCAAAAGCAACCGCGATCGAAACCAAAAGCGCCAGCGGCAGCGTATTCACCGCCTCGCTGATCTCTGCAGAAGCGGCGGTTTGCTCTGCAAGTGTTTCCGGCGCAGTCACCAACGTCCACACAAAGCTGAGGGCAAAGACGAAGATCAGCATCGCAATCGCTACGCCAACCCCGGTCAAAATGTCATCGGCAGTCGGACGGCGCAGCCCGAGTCGCTCCACGCTGGCGCGAAGATTGCGCCGAACCAGCAACCCGACTCCCAGAAATGATGGGAAAATCCACAGCGCTTGCTGAAGCAGTACGCTGCTGATAAATGTGCTGCTTTCCTCGTCAAACTGCTGCGCCAATCCTTCGACACCGCCGCTCAAAATCAACTGCGCGAGATTGGTCGCCAGCAGTGCCAACGATAGGATAATCGCAGCAACATGCACGGATGACCACGGGTTGAAGTGTGCTTGATCCCCTGACCAGCGCATGATCAACTGGCGAGACTGCGGCGCGCCGATAAAGATCAACGAGAGGGCTGCACCAATCATACAAAGGGTGAATGCAAGCAGCGTCCCTGCCTTATCTGATGTAACTGGCAGCGATGTGGTCATCAACTGCTCGGAACTGAGCAGCACATAGGGTAGAAGCGTGAGCGCGAAGCCGAACAGTCCGGCAGTGACTCCGTACATCAGCCATCGGGAGCGCGCAAAAGGTGTTTGCTGTTTTTCATCCTGATTGGCAGTGACGATGAGCAGACAGCAAACCGCGACGGGAACGAGGATCGAAAGAATTGACGCGAAATCCATGCGGAGTCCGACTGTAATCTGAGGGGACGGTAATGCTGTCTTATTATACCTTACCCGACAGGAAAGTCTGGCATTGACTCCACCGCTGGGGCTATGTTATGCTCATTCCATCCCTTGCTGGAGGGATGGCCGAGCGGTTTAAGGCGGTGGTCTTGAAAACCACTGTGGCGTTATGCGTCACCGTGGGTTCGAATCCCACTCCCTCCGCCTGTTTTACAATGGTATCTGGGGAGATGCCAGAGTGGTCGAATGGGGCCGCCTGCTAAGCGGTTATTGTGGGGTAACCCACAATCGCAGGTTCGAATCCTGTTCTCCCCGCACGATTGGAGCTGACTCGAACATGCTCCGGGTGAACCGCCAGTATCACTACTGGCGGTTTTCTTTTCCCCTTGTCCCCGCTTACTCTGCTTCTTGACCGACCGAATTTCGTCGGTTAACTCACACAGATAGGCAAAGGGAGTTCTCAATTCAAGCGATACATTTCCTGCATCAT
>CALBRY010000553.1 GCA_937927665.1 uncultured Chloroflexota bacterium | reverse complement strand
TACCGCAAGTACTGTTTCTTATTGTGACCCCGCTGAATCTACAGCGATCCCGTAGCCTCGCGAATTGATCTGTGCGCCAACGCCTGAGTCCTGCAGCACAACGGACACCGATCATATTCCATTGGGTGTGCGTGTTATCCCCGACGTTGATGCCCCCGTGATCGGCTACGCCAGCGGCGAGGTGCGGATCGGCGGGCGGGCGAGTACGGCGGATGCTGTCTATCTGCATGACTTGGGCGGGTGGGTGTGGTCAGACGCGGATCATCTCGATCTATGGGAGCATGACTTACGCGGACTGCCAGTGCCGTATGCAGCAGAGGAGCAGGATGTGAAGCAATATCGTTATCGGTATAGCTTGCTGGTGCTCTTGTTGTTCGCGCAGAATGTCGTATTCGCGCAGGAGGCATCGCCGTGCCGGGTTGATGCAAACTCTATTCTCAGCCTTGATTGGCATCCATGGGGCCACACTGTTGCTTTTGGTTCAAATTGTGGGGTTTTGTTACTAAACGATGCCCTAGACGAGCTGATCGCGATTTTGCCAGTGGAGAACGCTGAGGATGTAAACTTCCCTACCTACAATCACGATGGTACGTTAGTTGCTGCTTCAATCGATTACTTGGATGGGATGCCTTCGGAAATCAGGATCTGGGAGACGTCAACAAATACTGTTTTTCGCACTTTGGAAGACTTTAGTTCCATGCCGATCGCTTGGCATCCCATCCGCAACATTTTTGTGTTCGGTCCTTTTGACAAGGTGCGTGTCTACGATGTGGACACGACTCGGATAACTTATGAGTTTACACCACCGACAAATGATACTGTCGACCCTCCATATTACCCATATCTAGTCTGCTGGTCACCGCAAGGTGAATACATCCTTGCCGCATTTGAGTGGACGAACGGTTATTTGATCACCTATCCATCTTGGGAAGTAACAGACACTCAATTTATTGCTTATTACGGCGCATCATGTACTCCAGATGCGACTTTGCTTGGAGGTAGCGGAGAAATCTTCGATTTAAGAACTGGTACGTCGACTGAATCGAATGGCAATTGTGTTGGAGTGAGTATGGCTTGGCGGGCGGCAGGAGAGCTACAACACGCCGTCAATTGCCTAGACGAAGCTGTTCGCGTGTATGACCGAGAAGCACGGGTGCTCTTTACTTTGGAGGGCAGTTATAGTGGACGTGCCTTCATTCAAGCGGCACGTTCGATTGAATATAGCCCGGATGGTAGTCGGTTGATTGCGGTGGGAGACGATGGGGTCGCGCGCTTGTGGGATACTTCGAATTATGAATTGATCGCGCGCGTGAATGTCGCAGAAATCGCTAATCTCGCTTTGGCTCAGCAGTGAGAGTAGCGGAAGTAGAGTAACAAAGCATTGGAGAAGGAGTATTTGGCAACTCCTTCTCTATGTCATAAATAGATGGATCGGCACTGCCTTTTGAACTTCTCACTTAACCTCACCTTCGTGCGCAGCCGCATCTGTACTTTCCGACGCTGACGAGTCCAGTCAGTCGTGATTGATGTGACGTAACCTTTCCCTTCCTCGCGGATCACCTGAAGCTTGCCGATGTACGGGAGATCGACCCATTCGTTGATTGTGAGCTTGACGCGTTTA
>CALBRY010000552.1 GCA_937927665.1 uncultured Chloroflexota bacterium | reverse complement strand
CTCTGCGCTCTCTGCGGTTCAATCCCATTCTTCTTCGCGCCCTTGCGTCCTTGCGCCTTTGCGTTAACGCCCTTTTCTCTTCTCTCTGCGGTTCAATCCCTTTCTTTCCGCCCTTGCGTTAACGCCCTCTTCTTTTTTTCATTATCCCACTTGACACAACCTCATTGAAAATGGTAGTCTTTTTGGCATGATTACTCAGCGCACAATCACTCACCAACTATTCGCTTCAACACACATGTGTTGTTGTTCGATGTGTTGCATGATGCCGGGATCATCACCCCGACGGATGGCGCTTGCGCGATAATCTATCGCGCCGCAGGCTGTAGTGTGTAGAAAGTACAAGCCGCCCCATCCAATCGGGGCGGCTTTTTTGTTCATCTACACCACATAGAGAGGCACTGCCGTGAAGGTCAAACTCGGTCAGGATTTACAGGCGCACATCTTCGCAGTACTGGAAGCGACCTTCCCGAACGAAGGCGGCGGGTTTCTGCTTGGCAAACGCGAGAACGATACGGTCGTCATCACCGACACGATCGCCATCGAAAACGTGTTTGAAGTCGAGGAGCAGCATCACCGCTACGCGATGACGCCGCAAGATTGGGCACGCTTGGAAGATGAAGCCGATTCACGCGGGTTGACATTGGTCGGCTATTTTCACAGCCACCCCGATTCTCCCGCCATCCCATCCGAGTACGACCGCGAATACGCGCTGCCCAATTTCACCTACTTGATTACACAGGTCAATGACGGGCGTGCAGTTGATTTGCGCGCATGGCTGCTCCGCGATGATCGAAGCGCGTTTAATGCGCTTGAATTGGTGGTGAATTAACAGGGAAACCGTGTCGAGACATTCTGGCAGAACGGGCGAGAGCCTTCAGACGCGATCATGAGCGCGTCCCCTTATCTCCCCTTATGCCGACGCGATCATTAGCGCGCCCAACGTCAAAGCACTTTCTAGCACACAGGCACGTTTATCAAAACTCTAGGGTGAAGGCAGGAGTCCATATTATGAGCAGCAACGGCACGAACAATCACAAGTTGGCATTCGAAACCCTCGCGCTCCATGCAGGGTACACGCCCGAAGAAACCACACGGGCACGCGCAGTTCCGCTCTACCAGACCACATCCTATCAATTCCGCGATACCGATCACGCGGCGGCGCTGTTCGCCCTGCAAGAGCCGGGCAACATCTACACCCGTATCATGAATCCGACGACTGCCGTTTTTGAAGAACGTCTCGCCGCGCTCGAAGGCGGGATCGGCGCATTGGCGACCGCTTCCGGTCAGTTTGCCGAAACCCTCACCGTACTCACGTTGGCGAACGCAGGCGATGAAATCATCAGCACGGCGGCGCTCTACGGCGGCACATACACCCTGTTTTCACAAAGCATTCGCCGTCTGGGGATCAAAGTCCATTTTGTACAGGGAACAAATCCCGCCGACTTCGAACGGTTGATCAACGAAAAAACCCGCCTGATCTACCTTGAAACCATCGGCAATCCCAAGCTCGAAATCCCCGATTTTGAAGGCATTACCGCCGTCGCCAAAGCGCACGGTATCCCCGTCGTTGTCGATAACACCTTCGGCACGCCCTATCTATTCGAGCCGTTCAAGTGGGGCGTGAACATCACCGTTCACAGCACCACCAAATGGATCGGCGGACACGGTTTGAGCATCGGCGGCGCAATCGTCGATGGCGGCAACTTCGATTGGAAGGCGAGCGGTCGTCACAGCGGCATCGTTGAACCCGAACCCGCTTATCATGGCGCGGTGCTGGCGGATGTCCTCGGCGCGGCGGCATTTATCGGGCGTGCGCGTGTCGTCGGCTTGCGCGATTTCGGCGGCAGTCAGGCACCGTTCAACGCATGGCTCAACATTATCGGCTTAGAGACGCTGGCGCTCCGCGTTCAGAAGCATGTCGCCAACGCCAAAGCCGTCGCGGAATATCTGCACGCGCACAATGCCGTTACATGGGTCAACTACCCCGGCTTACCCGATCACCCCAGCTATGAGCGCGCTCAAAAGTACCTGCCGAAGGGCGCGGGCGCGGTTCTCGGTTTCGGCATCAAGGGCGGCGCAGAAGCAGGACGCGCCTTCATTGATAACCTCAAGGTGTTCTCGCACCTCGCCAACGTCGGTGATGCCCGTTCGCTGGCAATCCACCCGAACACTACCACGCACAGCCAGTTGAGCGAAGAAGAACAGCGCGCAACAGGCGTTACGCCGGATTATGTCCGTCTCGCGGTCGGCATCGAAGACATCAACGATATTCTCTGGGATCTCGATCAAGCACTCGCCATCGCTCAAGGCGTTTCTGTTCACCCGGTAGTCGGAAAGTAATCTTGTCCACCTTCACACGCACCCGATTCTTGGAGGGGCAGATCACCCCGCTTGCGTGCTGACAGGGGTACACATTTGAGCAATCTGCATAAGGGGTCTGTTTTGTAGGGGCTTTCAAGCCTGCTTTTGTCCCTCTCCCCTCCTTGCGCCAGCGGGGAGGGGTCGGGGGAGGGGTTATACCACCCAAAACTGTGCCCCCCTCCGCTAATTCGGGGAGACGAGTAGGGACACGGCATGCCCTATCCCACCGGTGCGAACAGTTGATGAAGGAGGTTGATCATGCAAACTCTCCCAAATGGTTACCATAATCGACACTCCCCCGCACGGGAAGACGGCGCGGCGCGTGCTTTCGATCCACATTCGGTCGGGGTTGTCGAGCGCCGCTCTGTTCAATTTGAAGATACGCTCTATCTTCGCTCAGGCGGCACGCTCAACGGTTTCACCATCGCGTATGAAACCTACGGCACACTCAACGCCGAAAAGACCAACGCGATCCTGATCTGCCATGCACTCAGCGGCGATTCGCATGTCGCCGGTTTCTACACCACCGATCCCGACGAACGCCCCGGTTGGTGGGATGAAGCCGTCGGTCCCGGCAAGATGTTTGATACTGAACAGTTTTATCTCATCTGCTCCAACGTGATCGGCGGTTGTCAGGGCAGCACCGGACCTATGTCGATCGCGCCCGATGGCAAACCCTTTGGGCTGCGTTTCCCGGTGGTTACCGTCGCTGATATGGTCATGGCGCAAACCTACCTGATCAATCATCTCGGCATCGATCGCCTTTTTGCGGTGGCAGGCGGCAGCATGGGCGCGATGCAGGCGCTTCAATGGTCGGTCGATTATCCCGCCCGTGTCGAAAATGTCCTGTTCATCGCGGGCACACCACAATCAAGCGCGCAGAATATCGCGTTTAACGAAATCGGGCGTCAAGCCATCTATGCCGACCCCAATTGGAATAACGGCGATTATTACGATGGTGTGCCGCCGCGTGCGGGACTTTCGGTTGCACGCATGGTCGGTCATATCACCTACATGAGCGAACAAAGCCTGAATACCAAATTTGGGCGCGGACTTCAGCTTCGCTCGGAGTTGCACTACCGCTTCGATGTGCCGGAGTTCCGCATCGAAAGTTATCTCAAGCATCAGGGCGAAAAATTCGTCGCCCGTTTTGACGCGAATACCTATCTTTACATCACCAAAGCGCTCGATTACTTCGATATTGCCGATGGCTACGGCTCAATCGAAGCAGCGCTTGAGCGTGCGCGGGCGAATTTTCTCGTCGTCAGCTTCTCAAGCGACTGGTTATACACCTCCGAGCAAGCGCTTGATCTCGTGATGGCGCTGGAAATCAACCAAAAACCCGTCGATTATCACATGGTCTATGCCGATTTTGGGCACGACTCCTTTCTCGTAGAAGTCGAAACCATGACCGCATTGATCGGCGGTTTTCTACAAGAACGCTGGAATACGCGCCATGATCAAGCCTTCGCCCAGCCGATGCCGCAGTTCACCATCGAGCGCGCACCCGTAGCCGAGCGTATTCCCGTGTTGCCGTGGTTGTCGTTGTAACGTGTAATCAATTGAGTTTGAGCCGTAACTGCTGTCAGTACGCTAAGGAGAACGCTTCATATGCCATCCATCAAGATTCCCACCCCGCTTCGCCCCTTCACGGGAGAAAAGAACGAAATCGCCGTGAGCGGTGCGACCATTGGTGACGCGCTGAATGATCTCGTAACCCAGTTTCCGGAGCTAAAAGCGCACCTGTTCAATGGGGATCAGCTTCGCAGCTTCGTGAACGTGTACTTAGGGGATGAAGATATTCGCTTCTTGAACGGACTCGATACCGATCTGGAAGCTACCAGCCAACTCCGCATTATTCCTAGCATCGCTGGAGGCTAAAAATGACCGCCGCTCCGCCCCGCGTTGTCGATCAATCAGGTTTGAAAACGGGTCAGGCGATCACGATCCTGCTGCTCGCACTCGCGTTTATTCTCGACTCACCGCTGATTGTGGCGTTTGTGGCACTCGCGCAGCTTTTGGGCGCATTCGATCTGCCATACGCGCCCTACCGCTTGTTTTACACCCGCGTGGTCAAGCCATCGGGAATCGTAAAACCGAACCCCATTCCCGATAATCCCGAACCGCACCGCTTCGCGCTGTTCGTTGGCGCGCTGTTTAACGGTGCGACAGTACTGGCGATCGGCTTGGGTGCTCCCGTCGTTGGGTGGGTACTGGTCGGGATCGTGATCGTGTTGGCGAACCTG
Organism: uncultured Chloroflexota bacterium; assembly: GCA_937927665.1. Classification (GTDB taxonomy): domain Bacteria; phylum Chloroflexota; class Anaerolineae; order Aggregatilineales; family Phototrophicaceae; genus Flexifilum. Next base: position 8,811 of record CALBRY010000552.1, on the reverse strand, counting down.
AATTTCTGGCTCAATTTCTGCGTCGGCTGCCAATTGTATTACCTGCTCAACCGTGCGGGCGTTCCCGGTTTCACCGTGTCGCGCATCACCGGGGGTTCTAATGGTTGAGCGGCTGATTCTGCTGGCGGCGCTCATCGTAATTGGCATCGCGGTCTATAGACTGTTCAACCGCTGGCAGGTACGCCGCGCCAACGCGCTGATCAGCGCCGTTGATCCCGTATTGCGCGATTTACGCAAAGGCACACCCGCTGTTTTGCTGTTCACAACGCCCTTCTGCATGCCGTGCAAAACGGTTGTAATTCCCGCCCTAGAGCGGCTTCAGCGCGAAATGGGCGATCGGCTTCAAGTCCTTCAAATCGACGCATGCGAGCGCCCGGAAGACGCCGATCGTTGGGGCGTGTTGAGCGCGCCAACAACGTTTATACTCGATGCAAGCGGCAGCACGCGTGCTGTAAATCACGGGGTAGCGGATTACCCCCTTTTAAAGCGTCAAATTGGTACACTCGATAGCTAGGGTAGAGGACAAGACATGCAGCCCCTGATCAATCAATTGGGTGATCTGAGCAAGGATGAAATTCGGCGCTACGGGCGTCATGTGATCATGCCGGAACTCGGCATCGACGGTCAGCGCCGCCTGAAAGCTGCCAGCGTCCTGCTGATTGGCACGGGCGGCTTGGGCAGTCCGCTAGCACTGTACCTGACCGCCGCCGGAATCGGGCGGATCGGCTTGGTTGACTACGACACCGTAGACGATACCAACCTTCAGCGGCAGATCGTACACGGTCAAAGCACAATCGGCATTTTGAAGGTCGAAAGCGCGAAAAGACGCATGCTCGATCTCAACCCGTCGGTGCAGATTGATACCTATAACGTGCCGCTCACCAGCGATAACGCGATCGAAATCATAACGCCTTACGATGTCATCATTGATGGCACGGATAATTTCCCGACGCGTTATCTCGTCAATGATGCCTGTGTCAAGCTCGGCAAGCCGAATGTCTACGGGAGTGTGCTCCGCTTTGAAGGTCAGTTGAGCGTATTCTACGCCAAAGAAGGACCGTGTTACCGCTGTATGTTCCCGGAACCACCGCCGCCGGGACTCGTCCCCAACTGCGCTGAAGCGGGCGTTCTCGGCGTGCTGCCGGGGGTGATCGGCACGATGCAAGCGACTGAAGCGATCAAACTCATCGCCGGAATTGGCGATCCGATGGTCGGGCGGATGCTCCTCTATGATGCGCTGGAGATGAGCTTCACCACCATCAAAGTCCGCAAGAATCCCCACTGTCCGGTGTGCGGCATTCCAGCGGATCAGGTCGAACTAATCGACTACGAGCAGTTTTGCGGCGTTCCCGCGCACGATCACATTGAAGAAGAACCCGCCGCTGGCGATCTTCCCGTTCCGCAGATCAATCCGGTTGCATTGAAGGCGCGCATCGACAGCGGCGAAAATCTGTATCTGCTCGATGTGCGTAACCCGCCCGAATTCGAGATCGCCTTGATCGACGGTGTGATCAAATTACCCAAGCCGCAGATCGAACAAGCCGCCGATGCGGTTTTCAGCGGACGCGCCGCGCTCGAAGGCACAGTGATCGGGCAGATTCCGAAAGACCGCGAAGTCGTCGTGATCTGTCGTTCGGGGGTACGCTCAACCGATGTGATCTACCTCTTGCGCGAATTCGGCTACGATCCGCGCAAGTTGATCAATCTGGATGGCGGTATTCTCGCGTGGGCGGATGCCGTTGATCCGACCATGGCAGTATATTAAAACACCAACCGCAGAGTACGCAGACGATTGAGTCACACTCTCTGCATACTCTGCGGTTCAAATCGCTACGCGGCAGGTGTCGTCACGGATGCCAAAATAGTCGAGACAATCCCCAGTACACCAAGCAGAATCAAAAAGAATCCGCCGCGTGTTAGATTGCGTTTCCAGCTCACTTCATCGCCGATGGCTTTTCCCCGCACTTCGGAGCGCCGCACATGCGCCGCCCATAACATCTCGCGCTGAAGCACGGCATACCCGCCGATCGCCAGCAGCACAATCGAACTGATCATCAAAAGTGTATTCATCGTCAGCGTCCATCTGTAAATGAGTCGTAAAGGCGGCGGTGAAACAACGTGTAGACGTACACCGACCGCGTGATCGGCAAACTGTGAAACTCAGCGTATGATATGGATGTGCATTGAGAATACACAGCCACTTGAGGATATACCATGCTTCGTTTGCGTAAACATATTGTTTCCGCCGGAATGCTCCTACTGGCGGCGTTGATCACCCTATCGCTCGTCGTGCCGAGCAGCCTTCAAGCGCAGGCGGCGGAATGGGAATTGGTCAGCGAACTTGATCCCACGTTCACGGTTGAGTGGATTCAGGCGGTCTACGACGCGAATATGCGCGAAGCCACCAATCCGCCGAATGCGGCGCGCATTTATGGCTATGCAGGTGTCACCATCTACGAGTCGCTGTTCCCCGGCATGCCGTTTAACCGTTCCTTCGTCGGTCAGTTGAACGGGCTGCGCGATCTCCCTTATCCCGATGAATCCCTGATGTACGATTGGCAGGTAGTCACCGCCGCCGCTATGCAGACCGTTCTTTCAAAGCTGTTTCAGGGATCAAGTCAAGAAACGCTCGATTCATTCACCGATCTCATGGAAGCACACACCGAACAGCGCCGCGAAGCGGGTGTCGATGAGGCTATCATCGAAAATTCGCTCTCCTTTGGCGCGGAATTCGGTCAAGGTGTGCTGCAATGGATCAGCGCCGACAATTACGAAGATACCCGCGCTCGCTCTGCCGAGTTTGAGATTCCAACGGGTGAGCCTTACATGTGGATTCCCACCACCGAAGGCGCGCCTGTCGTTGAGCCGCTGTGGGGTGAAATCCGTCCCTTTGCACTCAGCTTTGCGGGCGAGTGCAGCGTGGAACTGAATTATGAATTCAGCACCGAAGAAGATTCAGCGTTTTACCAGCAAGCCGTCGAAGTGATGGAATTAACCGATAACAGCACGGACGATCAACGCGCTACGGTAGATTGGTGGATCGATACGCCGGGTTTGACGGGTGCTCCGGCGGGTCACTGGATGCTGATCGCCAGCCAAATGGTGGATCACTTGGGGCTTGATGCGATTCGCACCGCCGAAATGTATGCACTGGTGGGAATCAGCACCGCTGATGCGTTCATCTCGTGCTGGGAAAGCAAGTACCGCTACAATCTGATCCGCCCGGTCACATACATTCAGGAATACATTAACCGCCGCTGGAATCCGATTGTCGAAACGCCATCATTCCCGGAATATCCCTCCGGTCACAGCGTCGTCAGCGGCGCAGCAGCCGATACGCTGACCGCATTATTCGGGCAGGTCGTGTTTACCGATACGTCGAATACTTTCCGGGGATTTCCCGAACGCACCTTCTACTCGTTTGAAGATGCAGCAAACGAAGCGGCAATCTCGCGCATTTATGGTGGTATTCACTACCGCGCCGCCGTTGAAAATGGCGTGCGTCAAGGGCGTTGTGTCTCGGCGCGCATCATGGAATCAATCATCCTCAACCCGATCCGTCAGGGTGAGTAGAATCAGTATTACGGTAGGGGTGATCATGACTCACCCCTACCGATACGCTTATACCCCGTACTGATAGATCAGCGCATCCGCCAACTGATCCGCCCACGCGGTGAAATTATGTCCCGCGCTGAACTCACGATACATCACGTCGTAACCTTTTTCGCGCAGCAGTTCATTAAGGCGGCGGTTGCGCTCCAGCAGCCATTCATACTTGCCGACATCCTGCCAGATTTTGATCGGCAGCTTGTCCTTGAGACGAATAAGCTGCACCAGCGGCATTTCTGTGCCGCCGTAATCCCATTCGACCCCGCTCGACTGCGCGATCACATGCCCGAAGATATGCGGCACACGGATTCCCGACCAGAGCGCCATTAAGCCGCCCATCGAAGCGCCCAGAACGCCGTGAATACCGGGTTGAACGGTTTCATCAATCAGCGTGAGATGTTTGCGCGCAAATGCGAACATGTGAATCAGCATCATGCCAACAGTGAGATCGTTGGCGAAATACTCGATCATGCGCGCCGATTTTCCGTTATCCGGCATCACCAGCGCCACCGGACGAATTTTGCCCGCCGCGATCAAGTTATCAACCACGTTAGCAATTGAAGCGCGCCGCAGATAGTCGCGTCCATCGTAGACACAGATCAGCGGAACAGGTTCGTCAGTGTGTGGCTTGTAGAGGAATGCCGTGCGCCGCCCATCCGCAACATATATGTCCAAATCAAGCGATTCTTCAATGATTGTGCCGCGCGTTTTTAGCCCCGGCACACGACGCAGATACGGATCAGGTTTGCTATCCGGCATGCGGAAATAATTCTGTAAATCCTCCATGCCGTTCCACAGCGTGCGCGGGTTATGCGGATCGAGCTCTCGCTCACCGTCCACAATAAAGACATATTCGATGTACGCATCGCGTTCAAACGTCGTTGAGTATGTCCACATGCCCGGCTCGCTCTCGCTCATGGCGACGGGCTTATCTGTATCCCACCCGTTGAAATCGCCTGCCAAGCCCGGCGCGACTTCCCCTTCCCATACAAAGGTGACCTGATTCCCATCGATCAGAGGGGTGCTGTACTGAACAATGCGTGATTTGAGACTGCTCATGTCATCTCCTGAAAGGTTTTACAATTGTAACACCGGGAAATTTACATCTTTCCTTGAGACTATACGAGCGAGCTTGTGGTATTGTTAAGATACAGTTTGTATACACACCACTTCGGGAGTGAATATGCAGGTACTCCTCCTCTCTAGGGGCGATGCAGCGGCAAAAGATTTACTCAGACGCGCGCTCGCAGCCCGCTATGGATTCGGCGCACCCGCGCTAGATACGTTAAAGCTAACCTTCAAAGGGCGTGCGCGCGTCAAAGTTGCGCGCATGATGACATGGGTTCCGCTCGAAGCCTCTGTGTATTTTCGCTTGCCAATCAGTGCGCGATGGGAATTTAGCATGCGTCCTGTCGGGCTTCCAATCAATGCCGCTGTGCATGCGTTTGACGGCGAACGCTATCGCAAGAAGCATGGCGATCGGGTCGAAGTATTGGATACCCCTGCGCTTTACAATGCCATGCGTGATCAAGTATGGGCAAGCACCCTGATGATGCTTTCACCAATGGCTGAACCGGAAGTGGAAGTGAAGCGGGAAGGCGAGCGCACGCTTACGGCAACACGACTCGATAGCGGAACTTCTGTGAAGCTGTTCCTCAATGACGATTACACGCTGGAGCATCTGGAATTTCCCACGGTTGATCCTGAGACAGCCGAATCAAAGCTGTACCGTCTCAACTTCAATCGACAGCAGATCGAAGTCGATGGAATTGCGATGCCTAGCATGATCACGATGCTGTGGAACGACGAACCGCAGTATGAACTCATCCCACTTGCGGCTGAGATTAATGCGACGCTTTCCGATGCGAAGTTCCAGATTGCCGATTGACCGCGTTACGACTTGTAGCGCGCTGGCATGGGGACTTCGGTCGTCTCCACAATCACAAACCCGCGTTTAAGATAATTTGGAAGTGCTGAATCGCTGTCCAGATTACATGTGTGAACACATAATTTCGGCGCGCCTTCCGCCCACGCTTCGGCGATTGCGGCGCTCAATAAATGTTTGCCGTACCCGCTCCCATGAAACGTCGGAAATACGCCGATATACTCGATCTGCACATGATCGGCGTAAAATCCTAACTCAAAATAGCCCGCTGTCACTTCCGCCACGCGCAGCACATACACGCGGATATTCGGCGCGCAAATTGCCTCGCGCAGATCATCATCACTCATCAAGCGCCGGTCGCGCCAGCCATACGTTTCGCCCACCGTATCATACAGGGAGCGATACAGGGCAACATCCGGTGAAACCAGCCGTTCGATGGTGAGCGGCGCATTATCGACATAAGCGGGTTGGAACTGACCGGGATGTGTCATCTCCAAGTAGTACGTGATCAGCGTGTCGGGGGTCATGTGCGCTGCCTCCTGTGTGTCCGAACCTCACACAACGGAAAGAATTTCGTATAATCGGGAATCATGCAGGAGCGCCGCCGCCCGCGCAATGGTGATCCCCACCAAACGACAGCGGCGGTTATTCGATGCAGTGTGTACAAGGATCATGTGATGCGGATTGTGTTATTCGGTGACAGCCTAACATGGGGCGGCTACGGTGGCAGTTATGCCGCTGAATTGGCGCGGTTGATGCCCGAACACACGTTTATCAACGCGGGTGAAGGCGGCAACACGGCGATTAATCTGCTGCGCCGCTTTGAGCGCGATGTCTTGAGCGAAAAACCGGACGCGGTGTTTATCATGGTCGGCGGCAATGACGCGATCTCATTTCATCAGCCCGCCACACGATCTTATTACACCCGCGTGCAAAAAATCGATGATGGCATGGTCACGCCTGATCAATTTGAAACCGCCTACCGTGATCTGCTCACTCAATGTCATCTCGCCCATCTGCTCACATGGGTGGGTCTGGAGCCGCTCGAATATTCACCTATGTTGGTCGATGCGATGCGCGACTACAACGCGAGAGCCGCATCCGCCGCCCGCACCCTCAACATTCCCACGCTCGATCTGCTTGAGGCGATGCTCAACGCCGATGCGCTCCGCGACCGTGATCCGATCACCGTTGACTTTATCCTCACCATCGGGCAGCGCGAAAAACAGGGCTGGACAGATTACGATCGGGTGCGACTGCGTGATGGCTTCACCTACACTTTTGACGGCGTGCATGTCACTCCGGCGGGAGCAATCAGCATGGCGCACCTCATCGCAGATTTCATCAATCAGCACCTACGCTGAAGGAGTTCAACCCTCGTGAAAAATCTCATCACACGCTGGCGATCGATGCCGGGTTCAGCACTCCTGCGAATGCAGGTTCTATTTCTGCTCATCACGCTGGCGATTGGCTTTTCTGCCGTTGCGCTGCTCCGTTCCGGTGATTGGACGAGCTTTTTCGCCAACATGGGATCAGAACTCGGCGGCGCGGCGATCACATTCGTGCTGCTCGATCAACTGCTGCGCAATCGTGAGCGTCGTGAAGAAATCGCACAGGTTGAAGCCGAAACCAAGCGCGACCTGATCGACCGGATGGGGAGCGAAGTCCGCGAAGTTGCCGCCCCCGCCGCCGATGAACTCCGCCGTCACGGGTGGCTGACAGACGGATCGCTGGCGAACGCGATGTTCCGCCGCGCCAATCTGGAAAAGGTCAATCTATCGAATGCGGATTTGCGCGGTGCGAATTTTCATCGTGCCCGCCTTGCTGAGGCTGATTTTTGGCGCGCTAATTTAGCACAATGTGATATGGGCGGCGCATGGTTGATCGGTGCGCGCCTGTGGGATGCCAATATCGAAGGCGTCAACCTGTGGCAGGCGCGCATGCAAAACGCCGATCTCCGCCGCGCGAACTGCGAAAATGCGCTCCTCAACAAAGCTAAACTCGATGAAGCAGATTTGCGCGCAACGAATTTTAAGGGTGCGAACTTCAAAGATGCCCGCTTAATCGGCGCAAACTTCCACGAAGCGATTTTGACGGAAGCGGACTTCACCGGCGCGGATTTAAGCGGAGTCAATATGCGCGGGGCGATTCTTCGCCGCGCCGTGTTTGAAAACGCAGTATTTGACGGTCGGACTCTGCTGCCGGACGGGAAATACTGGACGCCTAACCGCGATTTATCCGGCTATCTGGATGACGAATAGGCAGATTCTAATCGCGCCGTTCGTTCCCGCGCTTAAAATTGCCCGTCACTTTTGCCATCACAAGCTGCGCATCGACGCCCGTCAACCCGTCGATGCGTGCTAAAAACTTATCCGCTTCCTTGCCTGCAAGCGTCTTGACATGTTTTCCGTGCCATGTCAGGAACACGCGCCCGTCTTTCATCACCTGATAATCAAAAATCTCGTCTTCCAGCACACCCCGCTTGTCGATTTCGTCGGGCATATTCCTCCTCATTTCTGGTGGTACTCGTCACAACAGCGCAACATCTGCGCAGCGCGTTACGTATATCACCATGAGTCCGGAGTTAATGTCAAGGAGATTTCGATGGGCTGTTTACGCGCGCTTCTCTGCATCATTTTCCCGCCGCTGGCGGTGATAGATCGCGGCTGTGGTACAGTGGTTATTGTGCTTGCCCTCACGATCGCGGGATGGGTTCCCGGCGCAATTGCCGCCCTGATCCTGAATTTCGTCGCGGTACAGGATAAAAACTGATCGCCCCTAATTCATGGGCTGCACTTGTCCTCGCAAAATGCGGCATTATGATGGTGCGGGGCGTCAACGATGACGCCCCGCACAGCGCATTGAGGGACAAAAGGGCAGCAGACTATGAAAGAAGCTCTCAAGCGGTGGGTGAACAACCTGACCGCGCAGCAAGTAGCGATCAGTTTTCTCACCCTTTCACTCATTCTCGCGGTCATCGGCTACGTGGTGCAGCACCCGGAAGGCTTTACCTTCGCCGGATTGCTGCAAGATTTCTACGCCAATATCTCCAGCGAACTCGCCAGTATCGCCTTAACCGTCCTCATCATCGACGGGCTGAACCGTCGGCGTGAAGCCGCTCAGCAGGCGCATCAAGTGCGTGAAGAACTCATCCGAAAACTCGGCAGCAAAGTCAATGAAGTGGCACGCCAAGCGGCGGAAGAACTGCGCGCGAAAGGCTGGCTTTTGGATGGCGACCTCCAAGAAGCCGATTTGCGCGCCGCGAATCTAGAAGATGCTGATCTGTATGCGGCTGATCTTCAAGGCGCGAATTTACA
>CALBRY010000551.1 GCA_937927665.1 uncultured Chloroflexota bacterium | reverse complement strand
ATCGTTAAACGAGAAGATGACCAGAAGCAGAATCGGTGCCCAAAGGAAAAAGTAGGCGAAAATCGGGTTGAAGGCGAGTCCGATTTTCCCGATCCGGCGGATCGCCATGTCGCGCGCGATTTTCCCCCGGTTGAATTCGATCGTTGCGGCGGGGCGCGGCGGAAGAACGGCAGTTTGTCCCATCGTCAGATCACTCCATCGGACGGCGGCGGTTGGTCAGTGCCGCGCGCGCGCTCATCAAAACATAACCAATCAAGGCGATCATCACCAGCAGCATCATCACCATCGAAGCCGCTGAACCTCTGGGCCAGTTGCCCGATCCCCGGAACTGCTGCGTGATCAGGTTGCCGATCATCAAGCCCTGTGTGCCGCCGAGAATATCCGGCGTGATGAACGCGCCGATCGTCGGGATCAAGACGAGAATCGATCCGGCGACCACCCCCGGCAGTGTGAGCGGCAGCACCACCCGCAAAAAGGCGCGCAGATCGTTCGCGCCGAGGTCGTTCGCCGCTTCTACGAGCCGGAACTCGAAGCGTTCGACCGAGGCATAAATCGGCAGCACCATGAAGGGAAGATAGCTGTACGTCAAGCCGAGCAGCACCGCGAAACGACTGTTCACGATCTGGAGCGGTTCAGTGATTAAGCCGAGATTCATCAGCGTTGCGTTGACCGGTCCATCCGCGCCGAGGATAACTTTGATCGCATAGGTGCGTACCAGAAAGTTCGTCCAAAACGGCAGAATGACGAGGAACAACGTCAAGTTTTGCATGATGCGGCTTTTGCGCGTGGCGATATAGAACGCCAGCGGGTAGCCAATGATCAAGCAGATGATCGTCGTCAGGGCGGCGATACCGATGCTTTCCCAGAATACATCTACATACGGAAAGCTGAGAATATCGATGTAGTTGTCAATTGTGACAGGCGTCGTAAACTGAACGCCCCGCGTGCCGCGCGTGAGGAAGCTGATCACCAGCACGATCAGCAGCGGCAGTACAAAAAAGATGCCAAGCCACAGCATCGCCGGGAGTGCAAGCGCAAAACCGCGCGGCTTCTCTCGGTGGCGGGCTGTCGGTTTGGCGGTCGTGAAAGCTCCTGCTGCCATGCCGCCCCTTTTTACATGTTAAATGGGTCTTGAGCGAGATTGGACGCTATTATACGTCGAATTTTTTCAAGGGCTACCGCGAATGTTTTCAAGGTTTATCCTCCGGTATTGGGCATCCATTCGCCGCCCAAAATTTGATCGATTCCTTGATCAAATGTGAGTGTCTCTCCCGTTTTCATCGCCGCCGCCAGCCCGCCCACACCGAGCGCCATTTCGAGCGTCATGAGCACATCGGCGGCGGCGGTGCGTCCTTCGCCGTTCAGCGACGGATTTTTCATCACCATCCCCATCATCACGGCGGCGGTATCTTCCCGCCCGATGCTGATCATCAGGTGCGCGACGTTGATCAACAGGGTGAGCGCGGTCGGCACGGCTTTGATCTGCACGAACATCGTCAGCGCTTCGCGGTATTTGCTCCACGCATCCTGAGGGCGATCCTGTGCGCGGGCGATATCGCCTAAGCCCGCGATTGCATTGGCGATTAACCAGCGCTCTTTGATCTCGTCCGCAACTTGCAAACTCTCCTGATAACGCGCGTCTGCTTCCGGGAATACGCCAAGCTGAACCGCCAGCGCGCCGAGATTTGCCAGCGCCCACGCGACGATGCGCTTATGTCCAATGTCGCGGGCGATCGTGAGACTTTCGTTCAACTGTTTTTGTGCTTCGGCATAATCGCGGGTTTGCAGCGCAATACTGCCGAGATTACTCAGCAGGTTCGCAACCATCCGCTGATTCCCACCGTTATATGCCAATTCCAGACTTTCGGTGAAGTAGCGCCGCGCTTCGTCGTAGCGTCCCAGTGTCGCGCTCACAATGCCGAGATTGTTCAGCGTTTGGTGCATATTGCGTTCGGTGGTGCCGATCGCCCGTGTGATCCGCAAACTTTCCTGAAAATGCCGGAATGCTGCCGGAAAATCACCGACCATTTGCGCGACCAATCCAAGATTATTGTGGGCTTCGCTAATCCCGTAGCGATTGCCGAGTTCGGTGTAAATCGTGAGCGCTTCCAGCGCGTATTGGCGCGAAATATCGTTATCACCGAGCCACCGAGCCACCCGGCTGAGTGTTTCGACTGCCCCCGCCACACCGCTTAAGATGCAGAGCGACCGGAAGCTCACCTCGCTGTCGCTGGCGAACTGCCATGCTTTTTGATAATTTCCCGAACGCCATGCTGTTGATGACAGGTTGCCGAGCGCTTCCGCGATCCCGTTCTTG
>CALBRY010000550.1 GCA_937927665.1 uncultured Chloroflexota bacterium | reverse complement strand
GATCAGTTTTCAGACTATCGCCGACCACGATGGGGCTGATCTCCCCGTCAGATGCGATGTTGTGTAAATAGAGATTCATTACACATAAACGTGCCGTCGCGTCCACAATTTCAACGCCTGATAGCATTTCATGGCGCAAGCGACGTCGCTGATCACGATCAAGCCTGCCCTTGTAAACATCTTCAATGTAATCGTATGCCGCCAGCAGAAAGCCGCCTGTCCCACACGCCGGGTCATGAATGCGGTCACCAAGCTGGGGGCGCATCACCTCGACAATGGCTTGAATGAGCGGACGCGGCGTAAAATACTGCCCTGCACCCGATTTGGTGTCTTGAGCGTTTTTCTCTAGGAGTCCCTCATATATCTCGCCCTTTACGTCGATATTCATGCCCGTCCACGTTTCGTCGTCGATGAGCTTGACCAAACGCTTGAGCTTCGCCGGGTCTTGAATACGGTTCTGTGCCTTGCGGAAAATAATCGGGATCAGTCCTACGCCCTGACCAAGCGCACGGAGGAGATCGCGATAATGGTCTTCTAGTGCCGTGCCATCAAGCACAACCAGACTTCCCCAGCGATACTCTGGCGGGATCGGATCCTGATAAACTTCGCCCTGCTGTTCTGCAAGAAGGTGCCGTTCCTCATCCATTTTGAGAAAGAGTAGATAGGTCAGCTGTTCAACATAATCGCCGTAGCTTACCCCGTCATCAAGCAAGACATTACAGTAATTCCAGAGCTTTTGAACTAGCTGAGACGAGCTACTGAGCATTCTGATCCCCTGCTGCGTTTATCCAATGCGCCGGAATAAGTGCATTATCCCCCCGCCAAACGGTATCAACAATTGCATCCTGAAACTCGGATGTGTTTAGATTTGCGTGATCCAGCAAAATAATCTGAAGTCCAGTGTCGCGCGAAAACTGAAAGAGAAGATCGAAAATCTTGCTGACAGCTTCGCGGTCTTCGTCCTTTACTCGATCGTCAAAGCCAACAACATTTTCATCCACATCTGGCGGGAAATAGACTTGGGTCGGCTGATCGAGAATCAAGAAACTTGGTACAGGACGATTGTTCGTAATGAAATACCACTGTAACGCAAGCAACGCAATCAAGTGTGACCCTAAATGATTGGCGGCGCTTCCCATATCGACATTCATAACGATAGGCTTAAGTCCACGATCCACCACCACAGTGAGCTTGTTCCAGTCAAGCCGATAAAGTCCCGGCTCAACATCCAATTCTCGCGATAGTTCCGTCATTTTATTGCCAATGATGTTCAGGACGGAGTCTCGGCGAATGCGGATGTTTTCACTATCAAGCTGCTCTTCAAGGTCATCCACTTCGCGCTGTAATCTTTCGACTTGGCGTTCTAAATCAAGGCTTTCGTCGCTCAGAGAGGGCGTAATATCTAAATAGAGGCTCACTCGCCCAATGACTCTGGCTGTTCGGGCATTCGTATCACGCAGCTCTGCCGCTGCTTGCTGTTCACTGATAAGGGCTTGAATATCAAGTTGCTTTTGGTCAATTTGTCTGCGCAAATCGTCTAGTGTTGTCCGCAAGCCCGTGATAAAGGTATCCAACTCGGGCTTTTCTCGAACAACGAAATCCAATTCGGCTCGTAAGTGTTGAAGTGAGCGGACAATCGCTTGAGCTGAAATTGGCGCTTCTACCAGATGTGAACCGCACAGAGGACAAGAGTCCATTGAATCGCCATTTTCGAACAGATCGATGGACTCAAGACGACTGGCTTGCTCGGTCGCTTCTGCCGAATAACCATCTGCGGAACGCGCATAGAGTTCTGCCGCTTGTACCCGTTCGCGCGTTTCGTTGAAAGTAGCGCGGAGCGTTCGCAATTCGCTCTGCAATAGATCGACCTGATCTTCATTGGTATAGGTAACGAGGGTAGGCTGCCAACCACGCAGGCTTTGAAGTAATAACAGGGCTTCATCGAACGTTTGAGGTTGGGCATCGGATGGTAATAAGCCTACCTGTTGAGCTTCGTTGACAATGCTGATGCCACGACTTGCACGTTCCACAACAAGACTCGTTGTTTCCTCCAACTTGCGCTGTGCTAAACGCAATTCGCGCCTTTTGTCCGTGAGTTCCTGCATCAGGCGCAATCGATCTTCCTGAACAACTCCCAAGAAGTAGTTCATGGTGATCTTGATGTGCTGCGCTATTTGCTGTTCCGACTGACGATAAAACAACACATCGCGGCTAGCGATGACACTTTGTGGCTGAAAAACATAATACTCTGTATGGCGCAGTGTAGCGGTAAGCGGTTCGCTGGATTGTCCCTCAGCCGGCATATGCATATTAGGTGAAATGCCAATGCGGCGGGATAGCTCATCCACAAGCGCTTTGTCATTAGAATTTGGCACTAATTCACTGAGATTGGGAATAGTTACATGGTGTGCAATGTCAAAGTAAACCTGATTACTGCTTGCCTGACCTAGTTCGGGACGAGGTTTAGCAACCAGTACTTCGACTTCATCAAGTTGGTAAAGCACAACATACCATGCCACCGTATCTTGGATTACGCCCGCTGCAACATGAAAACTGGAACGCCCCATGCAATAACTAATGATGTCGATGATGCTCGATTTTCCGGTCTTGGATTTTCCGGTGATGATATTGACTGCATTGAGCCGGAAATCGATACGACGGATTTCGCCTGTGAAGTTGTAAAGCAAAATTGCTTTGACCTGCATCATGGACGAATGCTCCACATCATGTAGATAGATGAGACAGAACCGGCTTTAGCAAACCATTTACCAAGAAATTGTGCGCGGTTCTCGATATGTTTAACTTCTTCAGTTTCAAACACGGTCTCATTGCGTTTACGGAATGGCTTCTTGGTAGCGACAAGATCAGCATCGTCACCAAGCTTGATGACAGCGTGGTGCATTCCAAACATTAAACTTTCGCGTGTGATTGGGACGAGGCTGCGGGTTCTAGAAGCGAATTGTATTTTTGCCTCTTGATGCTCTCGCATCCAAACGTGCATCTTTGTCCTCGTGTCGCGTGGCAATAAATCACGGACAGGTTTGTATAACACCATTGGTAGCACCAAAAAAGTTAATGAAAACGGCATTCCGCGCTGCGCTTCCTCTTCATAGCTCTTGATGGTTGTGCGCAGAATTCGTGTCGTAAATGCAGCATTAAAAAGATTGGCAATCTCAGGCGGCTGATCGACCGAAAGTGCTTCTGGATTCGGCAAAAGTTCTTGAAGTCGTGCAATAAATTGCGGATGCCAGAAGACTCGTGGGACATCTTCGTTCGCCAGCATATGGAAGCTGCCGCGACGAACGTATGGTTCGGTAACTGCGTCGCGAATGCGAAGATCACGGTCTTGGCATAGGTCGAAAACTTCTCTGCCAAGTGTTTGCAATCCGGTGCCATCAGTTAGAAGATAGGGCTTTTGGCGCTTGACGCGCTCCGAGACGCGCTCCCACTCCTCCATCAACCTTTGTTCGTACTGCGGCAACTCATTCAAATGAAGTAATTGTTCACGTTCCCACCGAGACCGCTGCTCGAAAGCGCGGTAGTAGTCCACAATGGCAAACCCTATTTCGCGATGTGTCAACATGATTTCACGAAGCTGATGAACGAAAATGCGCTGATCGTTGACAGCATCCGGTTCTTCGGGTGGTCTTGAATTGCTGAAATCAATCGGCAGCGAGTCGCTGCGGAATTGATCATTTAAGTCCGCAATTTGATCATTCAATTCACGCTTGGTGATAGTGGGAGAATTATGGTCGACGACATGCCGTTTGACGCGCTCAAAC
>CALBRY010000549.1 GCA_937927665.1 uncultured Chloroflexota bacterium | reverse complement strand
CTGCTCACGTATTGGCGAAAGCCTGCATCGAGCGTGCGCTGCACAGCCAACATCATCGCACCCACGCCGATCCACGCGGAGAGCAGAAACGCCAGCGAGAGGCGAACAGAAAGACGGTTCATCATGACTAGGCTTCTTCCCGCATGCGATAGCCGACGCCGAACACGGTTTCGATGTACTGCGGATCGTGTGGATCGGGTTCGATTTTGGCGCGCAAGTTTTTGATATGGACATCAATTGCCCGCTCAAAGGCGGCAAAACTCTGTCCCTGCAAGCGATCAAGGAGTTCGGTGCGTGTGAATACCCGCCCCGGTCGGGCGATCAACGCGGCGAGCAGTTCAAATTCGGTCGGTGTTAGCTCGATGCGTGTTCCGGCGCGGGTGACACTGTGCGTTTCGCTGTTGACTTCGAGATCGCCCGCACGCCACACCGGAGCGACCGCGCCGAGATCGCCGTATACCCGCCGCAAAAGTGCGCGCACATGGGCGACCAGTACACGCGGGCTGAACGGCTTGGTGATGTATTCATCTGCGCCGATCTCCAACCCGGTGACATGATCGATATCGTCTACGCGTGCGGTCAGAAACAGCAGCGGGATTTGACTCTCTTTGCGGATCAGGCGTGCCGCTTCCCATCCGTCCATTTCCGGCATCATCACATCAAGGATAACCAGTGCCGGGGATTCGTGACGGAAGGCGTACACCGCCTCCCGTCCGTTTCTCGCCGTCACGACCTGCATCCCCGCTTCGATCAAGTATGCCCGCACCGTATCGAGGATCGCCTGCTCATCGTCTGCAACTAAGATTTTGTGCGCCATCTCGCCCTCTTTTTTGCGTGATTATAGTACGGCTTAAGGCTGCGCAGGTGCGACGATCGGCGCGGTGGGCTGCATACTTCGTAGATAGGCGGTGATTGCGGCGATATCCGCGTCAGTCAAGTAGCCGAGCCATGACGGCATATTCGTTCCACTTACGCCGCCTGCGATGATCGCTTGGATAGCAGCATCAGGCGTTTGGCTAAGGAATGTCTGATTATTTAGCGCAGGCGCAATCGGTGATCCGTACCCATCGATCCCGTGACACTGCGTACACAACAGATTAAATAACTGCTGACCGCTGGCGATCGCCTGTGGACTCAGATCGAGCGGCGCGGCTTCGATGACCGGAAGCCGGACACCGGCGGCATTAAGTTCACCCCACCGGCTGATGAACAGAATGATTGACTGCTGCTGCGTCGCATCGAGCGCGCTTGACCATGAGGACATGAGCGTTCCCGGTACGCCTTCGCTGATAATGCGGGCGATATCGGCATCGCTCAACCGGATGCGGAGTTCGTCCGTATTCAGCGCGGGAGCAAGCGTCGAACCTTCACCGTTCGCGCCGTGACATGCCGCGCAGTTCTCCGCGTACACGGTTAAGCCTGCTGAGAATGCCGCACCATCGGGCATCGCTTCGACCAGCGCGACGGTTTCGGCGGGAATTTCCGCAACCACGATCTGCGGCGGCGTCAAGCCGAGTTCAGCCGCGCGAACGGCGACCGTATCCCATGTTTCTGCTTGCAGCATCGTGACCAAACTTTCGATCTGCATCCCGCTCAGGATGCCGCCTTCGTCTACGCCGAATGCTGCCATCGCCGTGTTGTAGCGCCCGCGCTCGATCGTGTTATAGACGGTCTGCGCGTCCATACTGACAGTCGTTGTCAGCGGTGGATACGCGGCGATTCCTTCGCCGCTTGCGCCATGACAAGCGACACAGTTTTGCACGTATAAGTCTGTGCCTTCGGTGACCATTTCCATGTGCAAGTCTGCGACTGCGGCAGCTTGACGCGATGGCTCACGCATGACGGCGATCCCGAATGCCGCCGCGATCATCAACGTGCCGATCAAAGCAATCCAACTCATTGAACGGGTCATGACTGCACCTCCGCGTAAATCAGATCAGCATCGCTGGTGCGATCACGTTGAATCGGCGTCCCGGTATCGACGCGCACTATGCCATCCGCGATCGTCACGGCGAAGCGATCAAGCGGACGCGGGGCAGGGGCATTGATCACCTGCCCGTCCTGCTCAAATGCGGAGCCGTGACACGGGCAGACAAAACGGTTTTCCGCAGGATTCCACGGCACGGCACAGCCGAGATGCGTACACTTGCGATACAGTGCTACAAAACCGCCATCAGGCATCCGCACCAGAAAAAAGCGCCCCTGTGTGAACGGTGTCACGCTGCCGGGCGGGAAGGAATCAACCGTACCCGCTTCGATGACGCCGCCGAACTCGCCTTCGACCACACGCGGCGAAAAGAAACTCAACACCACGCCGCCTGTTTCGACCAGCGCCAGCGCTCCCGCCGCGCCCCACGCGATTTTTAGAAAGTCGCGCCGTGTTACCTGCTTCTGCGTATTCTCAGTCATCACAGCACCTCCCACGGGAGCATTAACGCCATACCTTCACCGCGAAATGCAACGCCGATCACCGTCAGCACGATGAACGACACGACGAGCAGCACAAACAAACTTTGCCGGGTTTCGCATGCTGTCGCTTTGAAAATTCGTTTGATTCCATCGTAGTAGCCGATCAAGAGAAGCAGGAGCGCCGCCAGCGGTATCCACCCGTTGCTGATGAGCGTTGGCAAACCGGGGAGCATTCCCGGAATATCAAGCGCGTATTCATCAAGGACGACCAGAAGCGGCACGGCGATCAACGCCGTGAGCGCGCCAAAGAGCGCCATTCGCCGCCCTTTCGCGGAGCGGAACCAGACGCCTTCTGCACTCAAATCAAACCGCTGATAAGGAAGCACTGCCAGCGCCCCCAGACCAAGCGCGGGAATAATGATCGCGCCGAACACGGGATGAAAATGCAGCAGAAGTTCTTGCAAGCCCATGAAATACCATGCGGCTTTGGCAGGATTCGGGCTGTGATCCGGATTCGCGGCGGCTTCGAGCGGCGCATTCACCCACACCGACCACAACAGGATCGCGCCCATCATGACCAGCGCGAACACGAACTCACGCGAGACGAGATGCGGCAGTGTGGTAACTTTTTCGATCTGGTTCGTCTCAGAACCGTCAACCGTACCGTCGAGCTTATGCGGAATACTTAGTGTGTCTTTACGCACGCGCCAAATATGAAACGACGCGATTCCCATTAGGGCGAGCGGAATGATCGCCACATGCAGCCCGTAGAAGTTGGTCAGCGTTGCCGCGCCGACTTCCGGTCCGCCGAGCAGGAAATTACGCAGCGGCTCACCGATCAGCGGGACATAGCTCAACAGACTTGAGCCAACCGTCACCGCCCAGTACGCCAGTTGATCCCACGGAAGCAAATAGCCGGTGAAGTTCGCACCAACGACAAGCAGCAGCAGGGTAACACCCAAAATCCAGTTAAACTCACGCGGCGTTTTGAATCCGCCTGTAAAAAACACCCGCAGCAAATGAAGAAACGCCACGATCACGAGTAAATTACCGCTCCAGTGATGTAGATTGCGGATCAACTGCCCGAACCAGACTTCGGTTTGCAGGTTGAGCATGTCTTGATAAGCGAACTCCGGTGATGGCGTATACACGAACATCAACATGATTCCGGTGATCGACAGGATCGCAATCAGCAGCAGCGCCAGCCCACCAAGCCCCCATGTGTAGGTGAATTTGAGCGTCGGCTTGGCAACTTTGCTCGGATGCAGATGCAGGATCAGGTTGTTCATAACAAGGCGCATGCGCCCGCGATCGTCTTTAGGAGGGAGTTCATCCCTTTGGATGGACTCCCATACACGCTGCTTCAGGTCTTCGGGTCGGGGGTCAAGTGGGTCAGTCATCAGGTGTGATCTCCTCTATGGATAAGCCGCATCGTTCGGTTACTGACCCACTGCGGCGGTAGCTTCCGGCGATGG
The DNA here is from genome assembly GCA_937927665.1 of uncultured Chloroflexota bacterium. Classification (GTDB taxonomy): domain Bacteria; phylum Chloroflexota; class Anaerolineae; order Aggregatilineales; family Phototrophicaceae; genus Flexifilum. Next base: position 946 of record CALBRY010000549.1, on the reverse strand, counting down.
CGTAACATGTGTGCCGCTGCCGCCATTCCCATTACCCTGACCGCGACCGGGTCCTGCCCACAGCGGGCGACCGTTCGGGTCACGCAGCAGAATACGTTCGCCTGTCGCCGTTTTCGTCACCTGACCGGGGCTGAACTGATCACCCTGCCAGAAACCGAGCATCGAAACTGCATCACCTGCTGCGAAAGTAATCGCCTGTTCCTGCCAGAAATCCGCGCGCCCAAACGAAACAGTTAGCGCCTGACCATCACTTGTTTGCAGGATCAAGCCGTTGTTCGTGAGCGCCGTCACCGTACCTTCGACCGTCACCCACTGATCCGCCGGAATCTGAACCTCACCCTGACCACCATTCGATCCGTCGCCTCCGCCTGACCACAACGGCGATCCGGCTTCGTCGCGCACAACGAGCACTGCACCGTCAGCCGTTGTTACAGCGCGAGCATGATAATCTGTGCCATTAAAGAAGCCATCGACCGTGACCGCAGCACCTGCTAACAGGGTGATACCTTGCGCGCTCCAGTAGGTTTCGGGACCCAGTTCGACGAAGATTTCACTGCCGTCTGCGAGTTCTAGCGTCATACCGACAGCCGTCAATTCGAGGATTGTGCCGCTATCGCTCCACACATCGCCGACACTGCTCACAGCGGCATTGACGGGATCGCGTGTGACTTCCGGTTGCCCGCCGCGCCCTTGTGGTTCGTGGGTCGCAGTTGCGATTGCTGTTTCGGTTGTATTTGACTGACTGAGGAGTGCGATCGCTGCGCCGCCAATCACGGTGATGAGGAGCAGTCCGACGATGAGTTTCTTAAGCATGAGGTTGTGTCCTTGTCTAAGCGCTGCCTGTTCAATTGCGCTTAGAATGCGGTGAAGTTGTGTAGAGGTTATGTAGGGCGGGTGTTGGGGTTGTGTAGCGTGGAAAGTGCATAAGACCGGAACTGCAGAGGAC
>CALBRY010000548.1 GCA_937927665.1 uncultured Chloroflexota bacterium | reverse complement strand
AAGGCATCCCAGTCAGATTCCTTTTGATTTGAGCGAGTATACCTTGCAGTGAAGCGATTCTGTGGGGATTCGGTGCTGCCAGCGAGGACGAGCCGAGGCTCAACCCTTCTAACCTTCCGCTGACCTCACCGGGGGTGGCTGTGAAAGGCAGTCACCCCTTTTCTTGTGCCCACTGATTCTATAAACTCTTGTTTTCCCTGTCCCCGTGCCTGTCGTACTTTTGTCTTCCTAATGTCGTACTTTTGTCGTACCGGGCAAGCGGGCTGTTCCCAGTGGTCTATAGCGCTGGTCTGCTCGGTTTCCTGCCCGCGAAGCGGGCAACGTGCCGCCTGGAGCGGCACGCACCCACCCCGCCGCGCTGAGGCGCGCAGACCGCTTGCGAGATCCCTGAGGGGGTGAGCAGTGCGCGTCGGGGGGGTGGCAAGGTAAAACCTTGCCACCTCAAGCGCCGGTGGGGGCTTGGGGGCGGGCCGCCGCGATCCGCTCCGCGCGCGGCGAAACCCGCCCCTCGTGCCGCGCTCACGCGCAGCACCCCGCACCACATCTGTGGTGCGGTAAGACGCGGGAGGCAGGCCCCGCCTGCCTCCCGCACTGCACCTCGTGTGAGAAACACACTGGCGTTCGTTGGAACAGGCATCATCCTCGCCTCAATGCCCGTCCCAATCTCCCGCCGCAGTTGCCCACCACCCGAATCGACCCAGTCTCACCACACCTTCCTTTCGAAAGCGTGCTGTGATCCGCTGTATCGTCCGTTCGCTCAGAACCGTGCCGAACGGCCGTACCTCTCGGCCCCGCATTATTCGCCTGCCACCCTTTATCCCAAAGCCCATAATCAGGTAGAATTGAAAATTATTGAATGATTTCTAGCCGGACATTTACCCCATGACCGATACTACACAAAGCCGAACAGAATCACTGCTGGACATCGTCAAAGGAGTCCAGTCTTATACAATAATGCTGCCAGAGTTCCAGCGCGATTTTCGATGGGAATTGGAGCAAACTTACGATCTCTTTGATTCGCTGGTCCGTAATATTTTCGTCGGCACGATCATTTATGGCAAGCCGTCATTTGGAATGACTCTGCGCGAGATTGATACCCGACCGCGAAAGGGCAAAGGCAGTAATGCGCGCTTGAAAACGATGGGCTTTTCTCAAGACGAGATGTCGCAAAGAGTTCAAGCGAATGACCTGCGAATCGTGTTGGACGGACAGCAGCGCATCACATCGATTTATCGTGCAATAACTGGCGTGGACTCTGTCTACCTCATCTTGCGTGAGGGCATTGAAGCCTCAACAATCAGAGAGCTGACACTCGAAGAGATGCTCGATGCGGTTGCTGGCGAAGAGAGCCGTACAGCCGTATCCGTCAAGCTTGCTGATGCTTACGAAGCAACCGTGAAAGACCTGCGAGAAAAGGATCGGTTGGAGCGGTATAGGCAATCGCAGTATGCCCAACAAGGGTTGAAGAACGCGGACGCAGCGACTAGAGAAGCAGCAGAGGAAATCTACCTTGCTGGTGTTACGCGAGTCGTTGAATTGTTCAAGCGCGAAAAGATGCTGTCTTATTACCTATTAGACATGAGCTTGAACAAATTCACAATCTTCTTTGAGCGCAGCAACAGCCGTGGCATCCAACTGAATTTCACCGACATCTTGGCTGCCAAGCTGTATCACGGCTTCAATCTGCGGCGCAAGATTGAAGAATTCGAGAGCGAGAACAAGCTCACCCTTAATCGCGAGATTATCGTACGCGCTATTGCCTATATCACTGGATCGCAGCGTGACGGGACGTTCTCAATCGACAAAGGCTACATTCTTGAGAGGCTGGATGCTGACGACTTCAACGCTCATTGGGATGCAACAGTACAGTTGTACGCAGAAACCATTGAACATCTGACGAGTCAACACTTCATCCTGTCACAGGACTGGATGCCATCCGAAAACATGGTCATCCCCCTGATGATGTTTCGCCGCCATCTCAAGGGATTCGACCAGATGACGGAAGAGCAACGTCAGTTCATTGAGTTCTGGTATTGGGCATCTGTCTTCGCGAACCGCTACAGTTCAGCCTCGAACGAAGTCATAGTTTTGGACAGCTCAGCACTCAGCAGCATTGCGCGTGGCGAACGAATCGCGGCACGCGGATTCTTCACAAAAATGCGGTCGCTGGTGCAGGGCGCAGGCGATTTATTCGGGTACACAAAGAAATCCAGTGCAACCTATCGCGGGATACTCAACTTGATCGGGTATCACTCTCGTGGGTTGATGGATTGGAACAGTTGGCAGCAGATCACACCTGCCATGCGTCTCGAAGACCACCACATTTATCCGCGCGCTTATATCGCCAGTAACCCTCGACTTGACATGGAGTCGGGTGAGGCGAACCAACTCGTTGATTGCGTTGTCAACCGAACACTCATCCCCAAGCTGCTGAATATCCAGATTGGCAAGAAAGCACCGCATACTTATCTGGCTGAACTTGCCCGAACTAATCCCCAATTGGCGGCTTGCCTGGCTACCCACCTGATGCCCGATGACATCGTCGTTGAACCGCTGTGGAATGAAGGCTTCAAGATGTTTATGGATGAACGGGCGCGATCTGTTTTTAGTCTGGTCGAGCAATATGCCATTCAGCCGTTTACCGACATGGTGAATCGCTATGGGCTTGTGACAGATGTCGATGCGAGTGGTGACACATCTAATCATCGTAAAGCGCGATTACGTGACATGATTGCCGACGGACGTGTTAATATTGGTGATAGAGTTTTCGTCCGCAAACACCCAGAGCTATATGCGACAATTGTTGGGCAAGATGGAACCGTCGAATACAACGGTGAACGCTACGCCATCAACGCTTGGGGGCAGCGAATAACGGGTTGGCCCACGATAAACATCTACGAGAGCGTGTTGCTTGAGCGAACGGGTGAACCTCTCGATTCACTCAGGTAAGGTTTGTCGTAGGTAGGCCGGTAAAGGGTCCGAAGCGATCCGCCATCAGTATTCACCGAAAAGCTGTAACAGATTGGTGAGTTCCACTTATAGCGCTATTCGGGGTGAATGGCTGGTGAGATCCAAGTAAAGACAAAGTAGAAATGACCTATAACGAAGCAGATACACGAGCTAACCTAATTGACCCAAGGCTGAATCAGGCCGGTTGGAGCCGAAGCCAAGTCACAAGAGAACACTATTATAGAACTGACTTCGCGTACACTGCAGGCCGTGTGGTGCTTAGGGGCGATCAGGCTGACCGCCAACCTCCCCGGCGCGTGGATTATGTCCTTCGTTACACTGACAGCTTCCCCATTGCGGTAGTCGAAGCAAAGGAAGAAGCAAAATCAGCGCTGAGCGGATTTCAGCAAGCAAAGGATTATGCCCGCGATCTAGGGGTAGCATTCGCGTATTCAACCAATGGTCATGAAATCATCGAGTGGGACGCATTCACAAATGCCTCTCGCGATGTTGATAACTTTCCCAGTCCAGATCAACTGTGGGAGCGATGGCGCTCAAACACAGGACTTGATGAGCCGCCAACAATCCAGGATTTTCAGAAACGAGCTGGGGAATTACGACCCTTTTACATTGCAAGTGATGCAGCAGCTCGACGCAAAAACCCTTTGTTGCACCCGTATGCGCCAGTAGACACCACTAGAGGCAAGGAGCCACGCTACTTTCAAGAAGTAGCCATAAAGGAAGTGTTGCTGCGGGTGATGCGCGGTCAACAACGTATCCTCTTGACCATGGCAACGGGCACTGGAAAAACCTTCGTTGCTCTCCAAATCGCTTGGAAACTCATCAAATCAGGTTGGTTGCAGCAGAAAAGCGGTGGTCGTCCCGGTCGTGTATTGTTCTTGGCTGATCGTGTAGTTCTTCGAAATCAGGCATACAATGCCTTCAGTCCATTTGCAGGTGGGACAAGCGATCCTCGATTCCTGCTTGACGGGCAGCGAAAAGCCACGCTGAACTACGATCTTTACTTCGCGATTTATCAAAACCTTTGGAGTGATGAAAGCGGCGGTCAGCGGCTATTTGAACAGTTCCCCTCTGATTTCTTCGACCTTATCGTCATTGATGAGGCGCATCGTTCCGGTTGGGGAACATGGAAGGAAATTCTTGACCATTTTGGGTCCGCGATACACCTCGGCATGACCGCCACTCCAAAGCAGGATGAAAACATTGATACATATGCCTATTTCTGCGCTGAAGAGCCTGCGATAGTAGGTGAAGATGAGGCAAGTAGAATCCCGACTCGTCGGCCAGCTTATACATACAGCTTAGGACAAGGGATTGAAGACGGCTTTCTCGCAACCTATAAAGTCCATCTGATCCGCACGAACGTAGATCGTGAAGGGCTAAATATCGAAGAAGCGCTTGAACAAGGGGCAGAACTGTTCATCCCAGAAAATGTCGAGTTACAAAGCAACTACAACACCCCGCAGTTTGAACGCGCTATCACTCTTCCGGACCGGACCAGATTGATGACAGAACACCTTGCGACGCTGACGCGCCGGTTCGGCCCTATGCACAAGACAATGGTGTTTTGTGTCGATATGAATCACGCGCAGGAAGTTGCTCGGCTACTCAATAATCATTTTGCTGATTTGGGTTACGGTGACGATTATGCAGTTGCAATTGTGAGTGAAGAGGGGGCACAAGGACAAAGACGACTGCAGCAATTCCAAGACAGCGATCAGAGATTCCCCGTTGTGGCAACAACCGCCGAACTTCTCTCAACCGGGGTGGATGTGCCTTCAGCCCGAAACATCGTTTTCATGAAAACACTCAACTCCCCCATCTTGTTTAAGCAGATCATTGGGCGCGGCACTCGCATTGACTCTGACACCGAGAAGCTGTGGTTCCGTATCATCGACTATACGGGCGCAACCCGGCTCATCGACGCAGGCTGGGACAAACCACCCAGCATTGAACCAACAAGCGACGTTGAACCGGTGGAAAAAACATCAGCCGTCGCGGGAACAGTTCACCTTGTTGACACAGGTGAGATTATCGTTGGTGCGGCTGTTTCGATCATCGCCGGACCCAATGATCAGCGCGGACCAATCCTGACAGACTCTAATGGAGCATTTCAGTTCAATCGACTGCCCGCCGGCTCGGTGACTCTAATTGTTAGTGGTGCCGGAATGCGACGGCGACAGCTACAGGTCGAAACCCTTGAAGGTGAAACAACGATCTGCCAAGTGGAACTCAAGCCGGAAGGAACACCACGAGGCAAGATCAAGGTCAAAGGGCTGGAAGTCAATATCGCGGAAGAGGCAACATTCATCGTCGAGGGAATGAATGAGCCAATGACCCTGACCGAATACCTCAATTACACCAAGACAAAAGTGAGAGAGTTGGTGTCCGATTGGGCGGGGCTGCTGGCAGCCTGGCGTGAACCACAGGAACGCGATAACCTGGTTGCCAAACTCACAAAAAGCAGCATTCATTCTGATGTGTTAGCCGAAGTTCTGAACGAGCCTGAAGTCGATGATGTTGACCTGCTTGGGTATTTGGCATTTGATCGCGAGCTGTGTACACGCTATGACCGCGCTTTGGATTTTCGGCAGCATCAGCGAACGTGGTTACAAGGTTACCAGCCTGGAGCCCGCGAGGTGATCTATGCGCTGCTGTCAAAGTATGAACTGGGCGGGCTGCGTCAGATTACCGATCCTGCCATTTTCCGGGTAGCGCCGTTTCAGCAAATGGGCGAGGTGCGTGGCGTGATTCGGCGTTTCAACGGTGACCCACAGATACTGCGCCAAACGATGGATGAAATCCAAAAACGGCTATATACTCACTGACTCTATAGAACATAAGGACTAAACCTCCAGTTGAGCGCTGCAATGATTAAACGGCAGACCAATGAAACGCTGCGGAGTGATATGTGGCGGGCGTGCGATATCCTCCGGCGCGATAATAACGTTGGTGGGATTATGCAGTACACCGAACACATCGCATGGCTGCTTTTCTTGAAGTTTCTGGATGAAGAAGAGAAAGAACGTACTGCACAAGCATCGCTTGGTAGTGAACCCTACGAACCGGTACTGAGGGGCGATCTGGCGTGGGATACATGGGCAAGCCCGCAGGTATTGAAGGCAATCTCCGCTGATGACCTGATTCGGTACGTGCGCGGGCGCTTGCTGCCTGGTCTTGCCAGCCTCAGTGGATCGCCGCTGGCACGAACCATCGCCGGGATTTTCTCGGATGAAAGCGTCGCTGATCACGCTGTCGTTCGCAATGTACCGGTGTGCGCCTCCGGGTACAACTTCAAAGACGTCCTGGATATTGTCAACAGCATTCGCTTTGAGAGCGATCAGGACATCTTCACCATCACCCAGTTCTACGAAGACTTGCTGGAACGTATGGGGAATGAAAACCGCAGTGCGGGTGAATTCCACACGCCTCGTCCTGTGATCCGCTTCATGGTAGATGTCATTGCACCGCAAATCGGTGAAGAAATCTACGACCCTGCGAGCGGCTCGGCAGGTTTTCTCGCAGAAGCTTATGAGTATATGGCTGATGTGAAGAGAAATCCGAACCAGACGATTCAGGATCGTGAGTTTTTGCAGGAAAAAGCTTTCTACGGGCAGGAAAAAAAAGGGCTGTCGGCGCTGCTCGGCACGATGAATATGGTGCTGCACCGGGTTGGGGCGCCGAACATCATTCGTACCAACACGCTTGAGGAGAGCGTAAAGGGCAGTGTGTCAAAACGCTATGACGTGATCCTGACCAACCCGCCCTTTGGGGGGACAGAAGGTCGGCATATCCAGCAAAACTTCGCCGTAGAAGCGAACGCGACCGAACTGCTGTTTATGCAGCACATCATCAAGAAATTGAAGAAGTCACCCAATGCCCGCTGTGCGATGGTTGTGCCGGAAGGAACGCTGTTCCGGGGTGGCGCATTCGCGACGGTCAAGAAAGACTTGCTAGAGCAGTTTCACCTGTTTGCGGTCGTCAGTCTACCGCCGGGAACGTTTGCGCCGTATTCCGATGTCAAGACGGCGTTGTTATTCTTCCAGCGTCCCGATGTGGTGATGGAACGCAACCCGATAGCACGGCACGAAACATGGTACTACGAACTTCCACTATCGGGCGATCTAAAGAAATTCTCCAAGGGCAGCCGCATTCAGGATGAACACTTTGCTGAAGCGCGGGCGATGTGGAAGCTGTGGCGTGCATACCTCGACGGCAAAAGGGAGCGTCCATTCGCGTATGCCGAGGACATACGCCAGCAATGGCAGGCATTTTTTGAAGTGGAAGCCGCCATCACGGAAAGCGAAAAAACTCGTGCAGTGCGTCCAGCAGAACCCTACTCTGTTTGGATTGAGACGTTTGAGACACTGAATAAACGCGGTTACGACTTGAGCGCTCGTAACCCCCATCAAGATGACCGAGTGAAACTACCACACCCAACAGAGATAACTGCTAGCCTGCTTGAGCGTACTCGTGAGTTCCAAAGTATTTTGCTGAACTTACATGAGCTATTGAGTAATGGGAATGAGAATGAGTGATTCACATCTTCCAATCCACTGGGAATTCAGATCTGTAAATGATGTAGTAACTGATACTGCAGGAGGATTTGGGTTTCCGAAGAATTTCCAAGGAAGACGTGATCTTCCATTTCCATTTGTGAAAGTCTCGGACATGAATCTACCGGGGAACGAGACATACATCACAACCGCTGAAAACTTCGTTGATGATATGATTTTGGATGAGATTAGAGCTAAAACTTACCCCCCAAGCACAATCGTGTTTCCGAAAATCGGTGGTGCGATTGCAACAAACAAAAAACGCATATTAGGCGTTGAAGCAACATTCGACAATAATGTGATGGCTATTGTACCGAATGAGCAAAAAGCACTTACGAAGTGGATATTCTACTATCTGCAATCGATTGATCTTATGAAACTAGCGAATAGTGGTCCAGTGCCCTCGATACGACAGAGCACCGTACAAGCTCTTACTATACCCATCCCCTACCCACATGATCCTGCACGCTCACTCGATACCCAGCGCCGTATCGTCGCCCGAATTGAAGCGTTGCTAAGCGAAGTGCGCGATATGCGGGCGTTGAATGCGAAATTGATGGCTGATGCGGAAAACCTGTATCGCGCTATCGTGTTTAACAGAAGTGAATGGACACCGACCTACATTCCGATTCAGGAGTTCGTGTCTCGTATTTTCCCTAATGTGGATGTGGAGGATAACGAGGAGTATTCGTTTGCAGGCGTTAAATCGTTTGGTCGAGGGGTATTTCCCGGAAAACGCATTCTCGGAAGCGAGACTTCTTACCGACAGTTAACCCGTATTAGGACGGGACATTTCATCTATCCCAAACTCATGGCGTGGGAAGGTGCGCTGGGAATGGTACCGCCCGAATGTGATGGATATGTGGTGTCCCCGGAATATCCTGTGTTTGAGGTCGATGAAAGCAAAGTACTTCCTGAAGTTTTGGACGTGTATTTCCGCACCCCTTCTGTCTGGCCTCGACTAGCAGAACTCAGTACCGGTACAAATGCTCGACGCCGACGACTGAACCCGGAAGTGCTCCTTACCTATGAAGTACCCATTCCGCCAATGTCGGTTCAGATTCAGCTCCGAAAAGCCAAGAACGAATTCGGCAATCTTCGAGAAATCAAAGAGACTGATCAGCTACTAAATACACTCGAGGCATCCATTCTCAACCAAGCGTTTCGAGGCGAGCTATGAGCGCAGCGAGCACATTCCTACGACGCGTAGTAGATGTCTTTAGGAATAGCGGGATGAGCAACGATGTTCAAATTGCGGAACACGTTGCTTTTTTGCTGCTTGTACGTGATTCGTGGGACTTACTCCGGCAGTCCGATCAAGATCTATCACTGGTCTTAAACAGGTTTCACCAAGCGCTTATAAATGCACACGCCTCTTTGTCGATCCCATCTCCCCCCACACTGGATAAATATAGATTACTAAACGTTCTTGATGCACTTGAGGCAGCTCTCGATGCGTCTCCACACGCTTCTACTATTGGAACCTTCTTTCAGCGTGAAATCCGCTTCGAATTACTCAAAGCGGGGCATCCCACGCAGTACCCAACACCACACCACATTGCTGCGTTGATGGCAGACCTTTCAATGTTAAGTTCCAGTAAGCGGGTTTTGGATCCGGTTGCGGGCACAGCAGGACTACTGGTTGCGTCAGCAAATATCGATAACGACGTTACAGTTGTCGGGATTGATTTCGTGCCAGAATCAGTCGCGCTCGGCTCGACAAACCTGATCTTGAACAAAGTACCACATGCGCAAATGCAAATGGGGGATGCGCTCGACATACTGGCTTCTAGGGACAATCAAGAGCTGTTTGATAATATTCTGTTCAATCCCCCCTTTGGGTCTGTCTGGCGGACACGTGGTAGTTATGAATATGAATGGAGTAGATTCGGTAGCAATCCTGCAACGCTTCTTGCGGCACAAACCCTACAACGCTTAACCGCAAATGGAATTGCAGCATTTCTTCAACCCACTAGCCTGTTATTTGGGAAAGGTGGAGAAGCGCAACTTCGCGAAATATTGATCAAGGAAGTTGCTCTGGAGTCGGTGATAACCCTGCCACCCCATGCAATGCAACCATACAACCAAGTGGCCACACACTTAGTGGTAGTTCAGAAGACAATCCCTAAAGAGTCGATCTGGTTTCTTGAGTTAACGCATGATGGCTATGCATCGGGTACCGCACGAGATCTTACCGATGAACCGGATCCAGCTCGAAATGAATTGCCTCGAGCACGAGAGTTAGTGTTAAGAACTCGGGATAATCAGCAGTGGGTGCAACAGCTTCAGTTTGATGACAGGGAAGTTCAGAGCATTCGAGTAGGTCGTGAACTCAAGGGCTTGGCTGTTCGGCTGCTCGGTGATACTCAGTCCATAAAGTGGCGTGCTATCCATCGGACTGAGGGACTTATAGTTACCATCACGGATGCCGCGGGGGCACTAAAGGGGTGGTTCTACGAATCGTATGCGGCTGAGAATGCCCCTATTCCCCTTCGGTTTGTCACAAGTGCCGCTGTTCCTCTCAATTGGACAGATAAGCTCGTATGCCCAGATTGGAAAATAGGATCAGAGACGTTGCAGGGTAGCTCAGACGACATAACATTGAATGTGGATGCTACCAAACGCACATTCACGCTTAGCACCAACATCAAGTTTGAAGCTGAGCCTCAAGAGAATGCAGTAGCTTTTGCTTGCTTACTCAACACAGAAGGTCAGCCGATCACGCCTTGGTTGAGTACGACTGATAGTAAATTTGATACAGATAAATTCGGGAGGAATTTGCAGTCATCAATCGTTCAGGATGCTTATGGTCAGCGACTTGGCTGGTTACTTGATGTGACTTCAGGTCAAGGTGTTGATGAAAAGCAGGCGACACTGTTTGTCGTTCTTGCGCCGGAAAATAGCGTCTATCATTCTGATAACGGCACCTTCTATGCACTTCTCAGCAATGGTTGGATCGAGATCAGCGCAGATGGACGTTTGCAGCTCCAAACTGGGACTCCTGTCCGGTTGAGAGACGATTTTATTCCTCAGGGGTTTGCGGTCGGCCCATCTCCCGAAAATGATAATGCAGCCTACTGTCTATTTGGCGTATTGGTTCAACGAGAGATTTTGATTGTTGATGGCAAGGTCGGCGATATGCGACCGAGTCGCTTCCTTCCAGAACCGGAAGCAGCACCGCTCGGGCATCCACTTGATGTGCTTGCCTCCATTCGCCGCAGTCAAGTTGAACTTGCGGATAAGGTTGACACCCTGCTAGGTATCTTGGGGCATCCGGGACAGTACAGCGAAGAAGCAGAACTTCCTGCCGAAGTTCCAACTTGGATCGAAGCAGTGCTGGGCAGTGAGCAAAAACAGTTACGCGCTCTGCTTACCCAGCGGCTAGCCGGGCAAAAGCCTCGTCATTTCACTCAGGCTGACCTGATCGAGTGGTGTAAGCTTGACCTGCCCACGTTTGCGGGCGATGACGTGCAGCAGCAGATGACCCTGTTTGTGCGGTTAGGCTTGGTCAAAGAAGTGAACATCGACGGGAAGAATTACTACCGCATGATTACACGAGGGGACGTTGCACAACCAGCAGGTGAGTCATCATGAGGCTGATCAGTTTTCATATTGAGCGCTATCGTGTTCTGCGCGATATTGACATCAATTTTGACCGCGGAGAGCGCAAGAGCCTAAATCCGCAGCAAGGCTATGCGCTGGATTTTCTCGCTGGTGTCAATGGAACTGGTAAGAGCACGGTGCTGCATCTGCTGGGCAGGCTGTATGCTCAGTTACTGACTGAGAACTATTTTTTTCCAATCGATGTGACTTTGATCTACAGTGTCAGCACCGATGATGCTCGTGAATCTCGCGTTAAGGTATCGAATATACCAGATGAAGACACACCACCGACAAACGGCATACTGCGCTACACAGTTGATGATGGCGAATGGCAGAGTGGCAAAATTCCATCAAACCTGCTGCCGCGCAATATCGTCATCTATACAACAGGCAGCGAGTCAGCTTGGCTGCACGAGCTTTCCGACAGCGACGAAAGTGGATCCTCACCCACTGATACCATAGCGGAGGATGAGGAAGTTCAAGCCTATCTACGCGAGCTTCCCGGTCATCAGCAGTCGTCAACTGTCAAAGACGAGTCGCCTGTGGACTTCGACCGCACTTTGTTGTTCATCCGTTCTGAGCGTTTGTCTCTGGTAGCGTTATGTGGATTGCTGGCATCCCTCAAATACCATCACGATAAGCCCGACGACAAACCACCTCTTCAAGAGGTGATCGAGTCGATTTCCTTAAGCGGACTGCTCAGCTTCTCACTCCGCATTCGTTCCCATCGTTCGCTTACGCCGCGACCACAGCAAGACGTCATTGATGAACTTCAGAAGATTGCGAACCACAGAATTCAACAAGGGTCTGATACGCTGCTGGTATTTGATATGGAGCAACAGTTCGAGAACCATAAACAGTCGGCACAATGCATCTTCAATCTCTATGAGTCGCCGATTGCGTTATTTCAAAGACTAAACCAATTGTATGAAAATCGCCCCTATTACGATGCACCTCTTCAAGAAGTAAGCCTTTTTCTTCGGCGGCAAACAGACAAAGAACCAAAGGCTGGGGTTGAATCAGAAGTGGCTATGCTGCAGCTCTACGAGTGGCTGAGTGATGGAGAGCAGAGCTTTCTCGGTCGCATGGCACTATTTGCGCTTTTCAGAGCATCCAACATGCTTATACTGCTCGACGAACCGGAAGTACATTTTAACGATGTGTGGAAGCGTGAAATAGTCAACATGCTGGACAAAATAATGACCGGCTACGCGAGCCATGCACTCATCACCACCCACTCCAGCATTGCACTCACTGATGTTCGTCCACAGGATATTTTGGTCATGCAGCGGCAAGAACACCTGACCGAAGGGGAAAACGCCGTTAAAGAACCAACTATGGAAACTCTCGGGGCAGATCCGAGTGACATTTTGGTCCACATCTTTGGCACGCGTTCAGCTACAGGTGAGCGGAGTATACGGTTTATTCAACGCGAACTCGGTGAAAGAACAACTCCGGCAGCACTCAATGAGCTCAAGCAAATCGTTGCACCGGGTTACTGGCGTTACCGAATTCAGCTTGAAGTACAGAGGCTGACACCGTGATTCATCAGGTTCACGCCCCCGAAGCAGATTCGGAAAAACTCCTTCAAATCGTCAAGTTGCAGTTGTGCTTGCTTGAGTCAGCAGCCAATGTTTCAGCAGTTGCGTCGCCTTTTGATGGGCTTCGCCAGTCGCTGAGCAAGATTTATCCTGACCCGAGTCAGGTTGAGAAAGTTCTAAAATGGGTGACTCGTAAACCAAACCTTGTCAACGCGTTGGATAAATTCTCAAATCATGACGAAGCCGACAAGAAAAGTTTCGTAGCCCAAGTCAAAGAGGATATTCAGCTACTTGAAGCACCCGTCGCGTCTCGATTTCAGGTCGTATTTGACGCAGAGTCCCCGGACTGGAAAAAAGAGGCGGGTGCATTCCTCGAATACTTCTACGATCAATTTGGAAAAGACAATGGCTTTGACACCTGCCTATTTCCAACAGGTATGGTCACGGATGTATACCATCGCTGGCATTTCATTGACGGGTTTACAAAAGCGAATCCCAATCTGCATCTCTGTGCGGTATGCGACTCCACACTTTACCGCACTTCCACAACAGAGCTTCCCTACACAAGTCTAGAACACTATTTTCCAAAGTCACGTTATCCTCACCTAGCTGTACATCCGCGCAACCTTATCCCGATATGCCCCTTCTGCAATAGCCTCAAGAACGATGCCGATCCATTCGGTGACGATAACTTGGGTTTACTTGGAATTATCCTGCCCTATCAGACACAGCATGCCCTTGGTCGACAAACGTACGTGGTTGTAAAGCCATGCAGCGACCGTAAGAAACATCCTTTGCGTCTCGAGATATTGCCAAATAAAGACTTTCCTGATGCTGACACCTTTATCAAGAATTTCGAGCGTATCTATGGGGTGGGAAAACGTTGGAACAACGATCTTGACTGGATAGACCAGCATGTGTTCCGTCGTGTAACTCAGTTCCTTCTGGCTGATGTTCAGAATGGCTATTCGCTTGAGGATCGAAACACGCTTGTCGATCGACTGAAAATTCTAATGGCACTCGTCTCAACGAGTGACATGATGCGCGATCCGTTCGGATTTGCCACGGTTTGGCTTCTGCGCCATCACATCCAGTCAATTGAGGAAGCTGCGGACAATACGAGGGTCGCAATTCATGAAGCTCTGATTGGCTGGGCAGTGGAGCAGCAAAAGCATCTGTCCGCATTGAAGACCCATTCGGAGGAACTGTTTAATCGCGTACCCTCATAGTGAAGGAGCATTTTTGAGTTGGCTGTGTTGGCTCATTTAGATATCCGTTCTAAAAACACAGCCCATCGCTGAGGATTTGGGCAGGCTGGTTGTGTTTCTGACAGTCAGGTCCGTTTCCTTAACGGAAATCGAGTGCAATCCTTCCGGGATGAGGCAAAAACAAGCGACAAGAGAGATGTGCTGGCTACCTTGCACATCCGTTCTGATTTTCAGGCAAAATTGTCTTTACGC
>CALBRY010000547.1 GCA_937927665.1 uncultured Chloroflexota bacterium | reverse complement strand
GGCATGAGCATGTAGATCGGCTGACCGAGCATCGCGGCTTCTGCTTCAATGCCGCCAACGCCCCAACCAACCACGCCCAAACCGTTGATCATGGTGGTATGGCTGTCCGTACCGACCAGCGTATCCGGGAAGGCTTCGAGTTCACCATCGACATTGAACAACTGGACGACTTTTGCCAGATATTCGAGGTTTACTTGATGCACGATACCCGTGTTCGGCGGAACGACACGGAAATTATTGAACGCCTTTTGACCCCAATGCAGGAATTCGTAGCGCTCACGATTACGGTCAAATTCGACCCCTGCATTGAGCAGAATCGCGTCGGTGCGTCCGAAGTAATCGACCTGCACAGAATGATCGATAACCAAATCGACGGGCACAATCGGGTTGATCTGCTTCGGGTCGCCGTTTGCTCTCGCCATCGCGGAGCGAAGCGTCGCAAGGTCAACGACAACCGGAACACCGGTGAAGTCTTGCAGGACGACGCGGGCAGGCTTAAACGGGATTTCGACCTGCGCCGGACTGGCGGCATTCCATGTTGCCAGCGCGATCACATCCTGTTCACTCACCTCAAAATTGTCGAGATTCCGCAGCGCATTCTCCAGCAGAATCTTGATGCTGAACGGCAGTCGGTGAATATCGGGATACTGCTCCGCCAATTTGTTTAGGCGGTAAATTGCCGCAGATCCGTGCGCTGTTTCCAACGTGCCGCGCGTACCAAATGTATCGATTCGTGTACTCATGCAGTTCACCTATTGGTTAGGTCATTGAGGAAGGAATGACCACGCCTAACAAAGGGACATGGAAGAAGAGATATTGTTCGCTTTTCCCAAAGGATTGGTCACTATTGTACCCCAAGAATAGGATGTTTGTCAGATCGATTTGACCTCGTATGCTTATGGGAGAGCGAAAGGGAAGTCCTGATGACCGATGAAAGCCAATCCGCTTATTTCCGCTTGCGCCGCTTGCAGGAACATAACCTCTCAAATATTCCGGCGCTGATCGCGCAGCGCGCCCTCAGTTCATTTACATTGCAGCAAGAACCGCTGCCTGAAGATGTGACTGATGTGCGCGTATTGGTGTATCCACAAGATCCGTTTGTGGGCGAACCGGAAGTCCGCACCGTGACAACATCGGATATTCGACCGGGGTTGGTGAATACCCGTATTCGAATCCGCGATACTCAAGGGGCATCGGCACAGCCTGACGAAGACGGCAATTACTACTACACGCCTGACTCACCAGAATTTGATCAGGTCAATGCGTTTTACTACAGCACGTATACCCTACGCATGTTCGAGCGCTACGCTCACCGGGAACTGCCGTGGTCATTTCCCGCCGCGCGCTTGGATGTCGATCCGCATGTGGGGCGCGGCGCGAATGCGTTCTACAGTGAGCAGGATCGCATGTTGGGGTTTTACGGCATGGAGTACAACGGAGAAACATTCATTGCGGCACAGAGCGCCGATGTGGTCAGTCATGAGACAGCGCACGCCGTCCTTGATGGCACACGCGACCTCTACAATGAGTCTTTCGGGTTAGGCTCAATGGCGTTTCACGAGGCGTTCGGCGATATGGCGGCGGTGCTGGTCGCGCTGCATGATGATTCGCTGATCACCCGTCTGCTTGTGTGGACAAAGGGCAACCTTCGCACCGAAAACTTTATCGCGCGGCTGGCGGAGCAGATGTCGAAGGCATCACCGCGTATGGAAGATCACATTCAGGATCATACACTTTACCTTCGCAACGCGATCAATGATCTCCGCTGTGTTCCGTTTGATGGTTTGGCGTATCGGGTTACCAATCCCGAAACGGAACTCGCCCGCGAGCCGCACAATTACTCACGGTTGTTCACCGGCGCGTTTTACGACATTCTGGTGGGCATTTATGAACGTCTGCGCGCCTCGATGCACGAACGGATTGCGATTCACCGCACACGGCATGTTATGGGTCAAATTTTGATGTGCGCGATCGAATCGGGTCCGGTCGGCGAGTTTATCTTTGCGGATATGGCACGGGCATTTCTGGGAGCAGGACAGTACCTATACGGCGATAAATACCTTGAGGTGATGGTCAGAGTCTTTGACGAGCGAAAAATCCTCACGGTGCGCGAATCGCGCGAATATCTTCAGAGCATCCGCGATTTGCCCAATATTCAACTGCCGGATGTGTTAAGTTCGGCGCTGGCTTCGGCGCGCTTTCTTGAGGAAACGATTATCCCCCGGCTTAAGCTGCCCACCGATTCGGAACTAACCCCGATGGCGGCTTACCGCAGTGCAACCGGAACGGCATACCTGACCTACTTCTCGCACCGCCGCGTTACCCTGCAAGGCGCAGAATTTCGTCAATTCAGCGGATCGCATGTCGATGTGTTTGGCGGTTTGACCCTGATGTTTGATCGAGAAGGTTGGCTGCGCTCTGTGTGTTATCGTCCGGTCAGTGACACGGACACCACGCAGATCACCTCGTTGACGAAAGACTTGGTTGAGAACGGCTTGATCGCCAGCCCACTCACCGCGCGCGAATCGCTGGAACTGCCGCCGCTGCACCTTGCCGAGAATCGTCCGCGTGGATTGTGGATACCGGATGTGGCAGACTTACCGCCGCTCGATTCGCCCACACAGACGGTTAAACCGAGTAAGCTCGTCAAGTTTCCGGTCATTTTTGATGGCATTCCGCAGCGTTTGACCAGCTTTCGAGAGTATCTTGGCAAGTGGGTGGATGAGCGCCGCCGCCGATCATAACGTTCAAAGGCGCGGGCTATCCCTACGAATCGCGCTAACGACGCGATACACTGTACACATGTGAACTCGCTATTAAGGAACAAACGAACATTATGTCGAACAATCGCAGCAATCCTCCGCGCCCGGATAAGGGAGCGCGGACAAATAAAGGCGCAGAGACTCCGCCGCCCGCATCACAAGTAACGCCCAAGTCGGGGGATGCGCCTACCTCGTCACGCGCGGCGCGAAGTGGTGCCGCACGACGGGCTGCGTCCGCCAGCAGCGGGGAACAGCGGACAACCGGGGGACAAGATTCACCGGGGCGCGCACGTTCTCAAGAACGTATTCGCGAGCGTGAGCAGCAGCGGCGGCGTCAACAGGTTACAACCGTGATTGTTATCGCGGCGGTTGTCATTGGCTTGATCGCGTTGGCGTTTATTCTTACGCGGACAACAGGTGATGCACCGATTCCCCAAACATCATCAGCGCGTTATGACGGACTATCCGCGACGCGCAGTGAAGACGGTTTCCCGCTGCTTGGCGATCCTGAAACGCGGGTCGAAGTCGCGCTGTATTCGAGCTTTGACTGTACGGCATGCGCGACCTTCCACGATAACGCGATCGAAGGGTTGGTTGAGCGCGTGCGTCGGGAAGAAATCGCGCTGCTGTATGTGCCGATTTATGGGACGGGCAGTGTCACCAACGGACGCGGCGCGGCTGCGGGCGCGATCTGCCTCAGTGAACAAGATCCATCGGCATTCTGGGAACTTCACGATGCTTTCTATAGTTGGCAGGGGCAGTTCGGAAATCAGTCGTTCCAAGATACGCGCATGCGCGCCGCTGTCGAGGCGTTGGGCGGCGATGCTACCGCATGGTATTCCTGCATCAACAGTGACCGTGATGATGAAATTCTGAACACCGCCGCCAGCCAAGCACGCTCACTGGCGAATTACATCAGCACGCCGACCATCGCCATCAATGGTGTTGTGCCGCTCGATACCGATGGCAATCCGCTTTTAGACCCGATCGCCTTGTTCGTCCGCATCGATGAAGAAGTCGAGCGTTTGCAGCGCACGCCCGCCGAATCCACTGCGGAAGCGACGGAAGAAAGCGGAGTCGAAGTCACACCAGAAGTTGGCGTGACGCCAGAAGCAACTGCCGCCCCGTAGCAGTCAGCACATAGAAAAAGAGATCGCAGAGTGAAAAGGTATAAACTCTGCGATCTCTGTGATTCAAAACTTTTGATGTGATTATTCGTGCCGGACGAGCATAGCACCCAAACGCTTCCCGCCGACAAGATGCATATGTAGGTGGAAAACTTCCTGCCCACCGTCTGATTTGCAGTTGACGATCAGGCGGTAGCCTTTTTCGGCGATCCCCAACTGACGCGCTACGTTTTTTGCCACCACAAACATATGACCGAGCACCGCTTCATCGGCTTCGGTGACATCATCAACCGTCGGGATTTCCTTGTTGGGAACGATCAAAACATGAACGGGCGCGATTGGACTGATGTCCTTGAACGCTGTCACCCGATCATCCTGATAAACAATCTCCGATGGGATTTCTTTGGCGATGATCTTTGAAAAAATCGTCGGCATCGGCTTGTCCTTTCTACATCGCTAATCCGCCGTCAACGGATAGGATATGCCCGGTGATGTACGCCGCCGCATCAGAAGCAAGGAATGCGGTTGCCTGCGCCACATCGTCGATTGATCCCCAGCGCCCCAGCGGAATATTCTCGTTCAGTTTCTTGGTGAGTTCTTCCGGCAATCCGGATGTCAGATCAGTGAGGACAAAACCGGGCGCGACCGCATTCACAGTGATTCCGCGTGAGGCGACTTCGCGCGCGAGTGCTTTGGTTAGCCCGATGATCCCGGCTTTGCTGGCGCTGTAATTCGTTTGTCCGGCGTTGCCCATGATGCCGCTGATGCTGGTGATATTGACGATGCGCCCGTAACGCTTACGCATCATCGAACG
>CALBRY010000546.1 GCA_937927665.1 uncultured Chloroflexota bacterium | reverse complement strand
TCTGCTAGCTAGGCGATCAAAAAGTAAACAACAAAAACGGGACGGCATAACGCCATCCCGTTTTTGTTTTAGAGTGCGGTGCGTCTATTCAGGCAGAGTCATCGCAATGCGCGTGAGTGTCGTCCCGTTTTCGTTGATCAAACTGCTGATCGAACTGCTGTGGAACAGAGTCAGCAGACGTTCAGGATCGCTGTCAAAGACAACCGTTTCGGTTTCGTGTGCAAGCTCAACCAGCGGCATCAACGGTTCACCCGCAAAGTACCACACCTGCGCCGGATTCGGCAGCAAATAAGCCGCCGCTTCTTGATACAGAGGATCGCTGTCCAGCCCGTTGACCGGTGCAAGCGCCGCTGTGACCATGCGCTGTGTACCAAACACGAATACGTCACCGCTGGTACCTGCCATCAGCACCACATCGAATGGCGCATCCGGGGTATCGATTGTGACGCGCAGCGCTTCGACACCACCCTCTACCACGCTTTCAACGCGAACGCTGGAGTCATCCTGCGCCGACATTTCAGCGAAGCGGCGCAGCCCTGCAACCAATGCGGTTGCCAGATCGGGATTTGTTGCCTCAAACAGAAGTCCGAATTCGATCGGCATTTCGTTCGATGTCATCAGCGCTTCCGTGCTGGATGGGAAGTTATCCGCAAGCGCCAGCGTCAGCGCGAAATCACCCGTCATCCAGCTTAGAATATCTTCCTGAATATCCAGTTCCATCGTGCCGCGTGTGAAGAAATTGAGCATACTCAGCCCGTCGTCAAGCGATTCCGCATCCACGTCTTCGAGGTTAGCTTCCGCGAGGGTTGTACGAATCGCTGTCAGCGCGGCATTCAGACCGCCAGCCAGATCATGCCCATGAATAACCAGCGGCGTACCTGCCGGAATATAGCGCGCAAACGTCGGGTCAACCGATGCGCTGGCGCGGGGTACGGTATCCCCCGCAAGTTGTGCGACATCGATCGTCAACGTGCGTCCGTCAAGAACTGTCGCCCCGAATGCGACCACGCCTGCCTGCTGCAATGCTGCCTGCGCCGCACCGAATCCACCACCCGGCAGATTGAGTTCGCCTTGCACTTCACTTGCTGCAATGCTGGCGAGTGAAGCCTCAATCAGCATCGGGCTGTTGACAAAGCCAACCACGTTGTACTGATCTGCCGGAAGTTCTGCGAAAGCGCCCGTGAATTCCGCAGCGGTGTTCAGACCGGATCCGCTGATCACAACTGTTTCTAACGCGATCAGCGATCCGCTGATGAATGCCGCGTCGTCAAAAACGGCGTAATAGGTCAATACGCCCTGATCATTGAGCACTTCATAAACGGATGCGCCAGCAACTTCTAATGTCTCAACATTAGTTACGTTGTCGCTGTTCGGGATCAACACTTCTTCAATGAAAGCGCGCAGAGCATCCGCATCCTGCACATCTAGCGCGACGACAAACCCGTCCCGGTCGTTTTCTTGAACGTCATCAACAAAGACCGATAGATCGTTGATCCCCAAAGCGAATGTATCACCCATCCATGCGCGGATCGTGTTATCAAACGTGCCGCCGGGAACGAGTTCGCCAATCAGATAGGTCAGCGATTCGCGAATTCCAGCGGGAAGCGGCGTCTGTTCATCCGTAACGCGCGCCACCCGATCAATCAGCGTATCGAGGCTGTCCAGATAGTCATCATCGGCGCGAACGCCGATAAATACAGGCGACTCGACAGGGAAATAACGCGCCAGCGTCGTCAGGTCTTCTGCACTCTGCGCCATTGCTGCCAGCGGCACGCTCATCACCAGCACAGCGCCAACCACGAACAACACCAAACGTCGAATGTTCATCGGTATTCTCCTCAGGTGTACCATTCTATGAATGTGTACGCACCCGGCGATACGTCGTTGCGCCGCTTTACAAGGATTTTACATCGCTCCCCTAAACCGATTGTGACAAAGCCGCCAGCACAACCGGGAGAAGCTGCTTCTTGCGTGACATCACCCCCGGCGCGTCAAGCATGTTGTCAGCGATATGGGTATACGGCAGCGCGCTGATCACACGCGGCTGACCGACGACCAGCAGACGGCTGTTTCCGCGCACCACATCGGTGATCATCAGCAGCGCCAACGCCAATTTTTGCCCTTCGATCATCTTGTTCAGCTCGTCTCGGAGTGCGTCGGCGCGTCCGGAAATCTCGCGGAAATCCGTCACTTCCACCTGAGCGACTCCCGCCTTCAGGTTGCCAACTTCATAGTACTTGATGTCAGAGCTTACGATTTCGTTCGCCGGACGTGTGCCAAGTCCCGCTCCTGCCGCCAGCAGCGCTTCACCGAGTTCAGCCAACGCCGCGCTGATCTCATCCGCCTTCGCATTCGCCGGGTATAACCCTGCCATTCTGCCAAGATGCGCCGCTGCCGCTTGATCGCGGGGAGTTGCCGTCGGTGATTTAAAGACCAGCGTATCCGAAAGAATGCCGCACAGCAGCAGTCCCGCGATACCGGCAGGGAATACAAGATTCCGCTCAACCACGCGCTCTGTCACCAGCGTTGAGCAGCTTCCCACCGTGTCGATTGTGAAACGGATCGGGATGCTGGTGGGAACGGTGTTCAGCCGGTGATGATCCAGCACTTCGATCACTTCCGCTTCTTCCAGACCGGGAACAGCCTGTGCCAGTTCGTTGTGATCCACCATCACGACGCGCCGCCGCCGCGGCGAAAGTAGATTCGATTTACGCGATAATCCCAGATAATGCCCGTTGCCATCCACGACGAGAAAATCATCCTGATCCGAGCGGAGAATCTGCGGCGAAACATCCGCGATAAATTCTTCCCCGTTGAGGATCACAGTCCCTTCGTCAACGGCGGTATCCGCCGGACGGTCGAATTCCTTCGCCAGCGCCAGCACCGAAGCAGAGCTTAAGGCATCGACAAGATTCGCAAATAATCCCGCGCCGCTCAACAAACCGAGCGGCTTGTTCTCCTCATTGAGAATCGGTGCGGCACGGCGCGAACGGGCGATGTTCTGGCACGCCTCCAAGATGGTCTGCCCGCGATGAAGTACAGGCAGCAGTTCGATCACATCCCCGACGCGAGCGCGTACATCCGTCACCAGCGTGGGGGCATCGACGTTAAAACGCTTCAGAGCGAATTCCGTTTGAGCATTCACGGGACCTGTACGGGCTGCCGTGTAGCCCCCGCCAATCTGATTCAGATACCATGCGTAGCCGACTGCGGACGCAATGGCGTCCATGTCCGGGTTACGGTGTCCGATAACGAGCGTCGTTTCCGGGGTTGACATACGTGTATATTCTCTCAATTCCGTGATAACATCCGACTGATTGTACGCCACAGCGCCTGATAATACAGAGTTTCTTTCCATGACTGATTTCAAGACTGACCGTCTGTACTACGACGACTCCTATACCACAAATTTCCATGCCCGTGTGATCAGCCGCATCGATCATGAAGGGGTGAGCGCGGTCGCGTTGGATCGCACCTATTTTTATCCAACAGGCGGCGGTCAGCCCAACGATATTGGGATGATCAACGATGTTCCGGTGCTGGATGTTTTCAGCCGCGATGAACTGGTGTTTCATGTGCTTGCCGAACCTGTTGAGGCGGACTCCGTGACCGCACAGGTTGATTGGGGTCGGCGCTTTGATCACATGCAGCAGCACACCGGACAGCATATTCTCTCGCAAGCCTTCATGCAGGTTGCGGATGCAAATACGGTCGGGTTTCATTTGAGCAGTGACAGCCTCACCGTCGATCTGGATAAACTCACGCTGGATCAATATGCACTCACGGACGTCGAAGAACTTGCGAACCGCATCGTTTGGGAAAATCATCCCGTCACCGTCACCGTGATTGATCCGGCAGACGCGGAAAAATTCGGCGTACGGATGCGAAAAATGCCTGAACAAATCACGACTGCCGGATTGCGTGTCGTCAGCATCGGCGAATTTGATATTACGGCATGCGGCGGAACTCACGTTTCGCGCAGCGGCGCTGTGGGAATCATCAAAATCCTGCGTGCCGACAAAAAAGGCGACAAACTCCGTATCGAATTTGTCTGCGGCGCGCGCGCAATGCGTGTATTCCGCGAACGCAGCACAATCGTGAACCGACTCGCGGCTGACCTCACCTGCGGCTATTCCGAAATCCCCGAAGCAGTCGGGCGATTGCGCGATGAAGTCCAGTCCATCGGGCGAAACCTGAAAGCGGCATCTCAGCAGTTGATCGGGTATGAAGCGCAAGCCTTGATCACCGAGACGCCGCTTGTTGATAATCGCCGCGTAATCGCGCGTGCCTTCGAAAACCGCCCGCTCGATGAAGTTCGCTTCTTGGCAAGCGCCCTGATTGCCACGCCGGGAACGATCGCGCTTCTGGGTTCATCCGGCGAAAAAGCGCAGTTGATTTTCGCCCGCAGCGCCGATTTGCCGAATGATATGAATGGACTTCTCAAGATG
>CALBRY010000545.1 GCA_937927665.1 uncultured Chloroflexota bacterium | reverse complement strand
CGTTCAATCTTCGCCAGGACCTCCAGTGGAGCGACGGCGCCCCAATCACCAGCGCGGACGTGGTCTATACCTGGGAAGCAATCCAGGCAGCCGCTGAAGGTGTTGTTGACAGCCCGCTCGCGTTCGTCATCGACCCGACTGGCGAAACCGGTATTCTGAACGTGGAAGCACCGGATGAATACACGATCGTCGTCACCTTCGCAACCGCGGAATGCACCGCACTCAATAATGCAGGCGTTCTCTACCCCGCGCCGTCGCATGTTCTGCCGGAAGATGTTGCCGGACTCAATGACGCCGAATTCAACCTGAACCCAACGGTTTCGGGTGGCGTGTTCCAGTTCAGCGAATGGCGCCCGGGCGAACAGGTTGCACTCGTTCGCAATGAAACCTACTTCGATGCAGCCGAAGGCGGAGTCCAGCCTGAAGGTTACATCTATGTGAACCTGCCCGATGCGAACGTTCTCGTTGAATCGTTCCTCGCAGGCGATACCAACATCATCGACGGTCCGGCTGTGGCGCGTCGCGCTGAGTTCTATGCGGCTGCTGATGCTGGCACTGCTCAGGTTTACAGCTATCCCGGCAATGCGTGGGACTATATGGCGTTCAACCTCGCCGACCCGAACAACCCGCAGAACGGTCTCGACGAAGCTGGCAACCCGATCGATCAGGGTCACCACCCGATTTTCGGTGATGTCCGCGTCCGTCAGGCGATCGGTCATGCAGTTGATGTCGATGCGATCATTCAGTCGGCAGTCTTTGGTGAAGGCGTCCGTATGACCTCCTTCATCATCCCGGCGTCGTGGGCATATGCCAGCGAACTCCCGCCGATTGCCTATGATCCTGAAGCAGCGGCTGCGCTCCTCGACGAAGCCGGTTGGGTCGATGCAGACAATGACCCCAGCACCCCGCGCGTCGCGCAGGGCGCGATGTACGCTGAAGATGGTACGGAAATGGTCTTCACGCTGTACACGAACGAAGGCAACACCCGCCGTGAGGCAATCGGTGTCGTCGTTCAGGATAACCTTGCTCAGCTCGGTGTTCAGGTCGATTTCCAGACCATCGACTTCAACACACTGCTGGACATCATGGACAGCCAGACATTTGACACCTTCATCCTCGGTTGGCGTAATGGCTACCCGGATGATCCGGATGCCACCCAGTTGTTCTCCCCCGCCAGCGACGTTGTCGGTGCGGGCAGCAACATGACCAGCTACAGCAGTGATGCCTTCATGGCGTTGAACGATCAGGCGAAGAGTCTGCCCGGTTGCGATCCCGCTGAACGCGCGCCGCTGTATCAGGAAATGCAGGCGGTCTTCCAACAAGACCTGCCCTACCTGCCGCTGTTCGCAATCAATGGTATGTATGCGGCTACCGCAGGCGTGAACGGCTTCGATCCGTATCCGTCGGTGATGCTGTGGAACATCGACACCTGGACGATTTCGACCCCGTAAGTTGGGTTAGCCCCTAGCGGCGAAAAAGTCCTGTGCAGTATTTTCCGCCCCCGGTGCTCCGCATTGGGGGCGGAAATTTACAGCCCGACCGCACGCCGTATGAAAGCAGAACATACCTATGATTAAGTACACCCTTCGCCGGCTTCTTCAGGCGATCCCAACCCTGTTTGGAATCACGCTGTTTTCGTATCTCTTAATGGCGGCGGCGCCGGGCGGTCCCGAAGCGGCGCTGACATTCGATCCACGTATTACCCCGCAGCAGCGCGAGCGCGAAGCCGCACGTCTAGGCGTCAATGACCCGTTTATCGTTCAGTATCTGCGCTGGCTCGCTGGCAACGACTGGATGCGATGGGACAGTGATGGTGACGGACTTTCTGACGGCTCTTTCCTGATCCCGCTGGGAATAGATGCTAACAGTGACGGTGATTATACAGACGAGGGTGATGAACTTTATCCCCCCGGCAACCGTTATGGCATCATTCGCGGCGATTTCGGACGCTCGTTCTTCTATCGTCGTCCAGTGATGAGCATGATCGGGGAGCGTGTCGCAGCCACCCTTGAACTAGGCGTTTCAGCACTCATCACCGGTTTGATAATCGGCGTACCAATTGGTATTTACGCAGCGGTGAAAAAAGGCGGCGCATTCGACAACGTCACGCGAATTCTGGCTGTCGTTTTCAACGCAATTCCAATTTTCTGGCTCGCCTTGATCCTGATCCTGATATTTGGCGTCAAACTCGATATTTTACCCATTGCAGGGAGAACTCCGCGTGAATTGACAGGCGGTATCCCCCCGATTTACGAACGCATCGAGTATCTGATTCTGCCGACGTTCGTATTGGCAACGGGCGCAATCGCGGTCTACAGCCGCTATATGCGCGCTTCGATGCTTGATGTGATCAGTCAGGACTATATGCGTACTGCCCAATCTAAGGGATTGGCTGCACGCACGGTTTGGTTCCGTCACGGCGCGCGTAACGCGATGATCCCACTGGCAACCTTCCTCGGTCCGGCGATTACCAGCCTACTCAGCGGCGCAGCAATCACTGAAACGGTATTTGCGTGGCCCGGTTTGGGACGCTTCGGCTTCCAAGCAGTGACTTCGCAGGATTATCCGGTTGTGATGGCAGTGGTCATCATCGGCGCTGTAGCAACATTGTTTGGCTACATGCTGTCCGACATTCTGTATGCGCTGATCGATCCGCGCATCCGCTTCGACTAGTCAAGGAGAGAAAACTATGGCAACGCAAGCACAACCCGTTGCACGTCTCAAGGTCGAGCGCGGGAACAAAGACGTAGGTCAGTCACTGACCAAAATGGCGATTCGCCGTCTGCGTAAAGACCACCTGACGCTCATCGCGATGTTCGTTATCATTTTGATGACGATGATGGCGATCTTCGCCCCGGTTATCAGTGATGCCCTTGGCGTCAACCCGACACAAACCAGTGCGGATCGTGCATTCTTGCCGCTGTTCAGTTCATCGATCAGCCGCGATGGTACGGCAGGAACTCACATTCTCGGCACTGACGACCTCGGACGCGATCATCTGTCCCGTCTGCTCTACGCCGGGCAAGTTTCGCTGGCAGTTGGATTCTTGGCAGCCGGACTTGCGATTTTTATCGGCGTTTCACTCGGTATCACGACAGGTTTTTACGGCGGCGTCATTGACGACTTTGTGAACTGGTTAATCGGTACGTTGACCTCGATTCCACAGTTGTTCTTGCTGCTGATTGTCGCCTCGGTGATGCCGTTCGCAGGTCCCACAGCGCTGATCCTCGTGCTCGGTTTGCTCGGTTGGACAGGCACGACACGTTTGGTGCGCGGCGAAACGCTGTCTCTGCGTGAACGTGAGTACATTATCAGCGCGCGTGCTGTCGGTGCATCTCCCCTGCGGATCATGTTTGTGCATATTCTGCCAAACCTGTTCTCGGTGATTGTGGTGACGCTGGCGATCGATATTGGCTCGCTCATTCTCGCGGAAGCCGCCTTGAGCTATCTGGGACTTGGGATCAAACCGCCGACGCCGAGCTGGGGTAATATGCTGACCGGCGCGCAGGCATTCTTTGTCTATGGTATCCATCTGGTGATCTTCCCGGGCTTGATGATCTTCATCACGGTGTTGTGTCTGTATATTCTGGGCGATGGTTTCCGGGACGCGTTTGACCCAACAGCTAAAGACTAATCAGCATCCATCATTGGAGCTCGATCAATGCAGTATCGTGATTTTGGACGTACGGGCTGGAAAGTATCAGAGATCAGCTTTGGCGCTTGGGCAATCGGCGGGTCGTGGGGCAATGTAGACGATAGTGAATCGCTAGCGGCGATGCACAAATGCCTTGATTTGGGCATTAATCTGTTCGATACGGCGGATGTATATGGCGATGGGCGCAGTGAGCGTCTGTTGGCACAACTTCGCCGAGAACGGAGCGAACCGTTTTATGTGATCACAAAAGCTGGACGTCGACTGAGTCCCCACACCGCTGACGGGTATAACCGGGAAAACCTGACGGCGTTCATCGAACGCAGCTTGAAGAACTTGAATGTGGAAGCGCTCGATCTGGTGCAGCTTCACTGCCCGCCAACCGAGGTGTACTATCGTCCAGAAGTATTCGGTGTACTAGATGATCTGATGACGGCGGGTAAGATTCGCCACTATGGGGTAAGCGTTGAGAAAGTCGAAGAAGCGCTCAAAGCGATCGAATACCCCAACGTGCAGAGCATTCAGATCATCTTTAATCTGTTTCGTCTTCGCCCGTCAGAGCTGTTTTTTCCTGAAGCGATGCGGCGCAAGGTGGCAATCATCGCCCGCGTTCCGCTTGCCAGCGGACTACTGGCAGGCAAGATCACGCGTGAAACGTCGTTCTCGGACGATGATCATCGCAAATTTAACCGTCACGGCGAATCGTTTGACATGGGAGAAACCTTCTCCGGTGTCGATCTCGATGCGGCGTTGGATGCGGTTGAAGAACTCAAAGCGCTTGTGCGCCCCGGCGAAACACTCGCGGGATTTGCGTTGCGCTGGCTGTTGATGTTCGATGCGCTCACCTGTGCAATTCCGGGCGGCAAGCGCCCATCACAGGTTGAGGAGAACGCACACGCCGCCGATCTGCCCGCTTTGACGGCAGACCAGATGGCGGCGGTACGGGATATTTATGAGCGACGGATCAAACCGCTGGTGCATCACCGCTGGTAATGCTCTCAACCTCCGGCAGGCGGCATTTCCACCGGGAGAACGCCGCCTTCGGTGCACGAGTTGTATGTTTCCCCTAAAATCACCACGAAATCTGCGTCGCGCGTTGGTGACGGTTCAACACGGATGTTTTCACCCAGAACGTTGAGCGTTCGCACAATATCGCCCAGACTGCTTGCTTTGCTTCGCCCGGTATAGTCGATCATGACCGTATCAGCGTAATCAGTCGTTTCCGCTGCACCCATCGGCACTGCGGCGATGCCTTCCCAATTCAGCCGTTCCGCCGCCACCAAATCGAGATTCGGGATCGTCGTCCCGTTGTAAACCAGCACCGTCGCCGCTTCGTTCGCGGTTTGACTTTCGGTGGCGGGGGTGTAGAACTCGATCATAAGTTCGCGCACCTGTTCGGGATTTGGAAGCTGAACATTGCTGCCATCCGGCGGCGTCCAAGGCGTTGTGTGATACAAGCGGTTGAATGTATAACTTTCGATCTGATTTGGGTTCAAATTGGCGGCGAGTGGGATGAGTGGGATCAGGTCGGTAGGGATGAACCAGTAAAGCACGGCGGCAAC